>CBFGLP010000343.1:0-2631 GCA_965649595.1 uncultured Myxococcales bacterium
ATGGCGACACTACCGGCGACACGACGGGGGATGGCGACGGTGACGGGGACGGGGATGGTGATGGTGATGGCGACGGTGACGGTGATGGCGACTCGGCATGCGAAGGCGACACGGAGGCCGGCTCGGGCGAGGGCGGCGACGAGGTCGGGGCAGACGGAGGCTCGTCGACCGACGAGGGCTGCTCGTGCGCGAGCGATGCCGATCAACGATCGAGCGTCGCTGCGCTCGGGCTGCTGGCCTTGCTGGGGCTCCGTCGTCGGCGCTCGCCAGTGATCGGGCGCTGACGCAGATCAGGGCTTCGTCGGCCCGTCCGGGCCGAAGGGCTTCGTCGGCCCGTCCGGGCCGACGGGCTCGGTCGCCGGCGTCGGCACGCGCTCGACCAGCCCCGCGGTGCCCCAGATCGGGTGCCGCTCTCCAAACGCCCGCCCGACCGCCGCCAACGCGGCTTGGCGGGCCGCTTCGCGCTGCTCGGGCGCAGCCGCCTGCCACAGCAGCAGGTAGCCCTGGGCCGCTCGATCTGCGTCGACCCCTGGCCGTGCGAGCAGCTCGGTCAAGCGCTGGCGTGCGCCGGGGTCGAGGCTGCCCTGCTCGCGCAGGGTGATCTCGGCGTCGAGCAGCACCGCGAGCAGCTCGAAGGGGCGCTGATCGACGGCCATGCTCAGGCTCGTGATCGCTCGCGCGAGCGAGCGCGCGAGGGCGAGCTGACCATCGGCGAGCGCGAGCCGAGCTCGCAGCTCGAGCTTCGCCGCCCACAGGTATGGATCGTCCTTCGTCGCGGACGTCGTCGCGGGCTTCGTCAGCCCGTCCGGGCTGAAGGGCTCGGACGCGCTCACGCCGTCGAAGCCCGGCGAGAGCTCGATGACCAACGGGCGCGCGTCGTCGACCCGACCTTCGTGCAGTGCCCAGCTCGCTCGCAGCACCAGCGCCCACGGGCTCGTGTCGTCTGCCAGCAGCGCCTCTGCGCGCTCGGGCTCGCCCTCGTCGTAGAGAAAGTCCGCGAGCCTGCGCGCGGCGAGCCGGCTGCGGCGATGCTGCTCGCCCAGCTGCGTGGACATGATCGTCCACGCCCGCTCGTAGAGCCCGCGCGCCTGCTCGCGCTGGCCGAGCATCGCGTGCACGTTGGCGGCGGTGCCGAGCAACACCGCGACGTCCATGTGATCGGGGCCGAGCTCGCGCTCGAGGATCGCGATCGCGATCCGCTTGTGCTCGATCGCAGGCTCGAGCTGGCCGAGCTCGCCATAGCTGCCGCCGAGGAAGTCGTGGGCGTAGGCAAGCTCGATGTTGTCGGTGCCGAGCTCCTGCTCGGCCCGGGTCAGCGCCTCGTGCTGCAGCGCGAGCGCTTCGTCGGCTCGACCGAGCCGCAGCGCCGCGTGGCCGAGGTACATCCGCGCGTGCATGGCCGCGATCGGCTCGTTGAGTCGCTGGGCGAGCAACAAGGTCCGCTCGGCCCACGCCTCGAGCTCGCTCGGCTGCTCGGCTAGCTGCAGGTGCACGTGGGCGATGTTGTCGGCGGCCGCGAGCGCGGTCTGGCGATCGCCGGACACCTCGGCCAGCGAGGAGGCGCGCTGCAGCACGCGCAGGCCCTCGCGCAGCTCACCAGTGCGCGCGAGCACGATGCCGCGCTCGAGCTCGACCTGGCCGAGCAGCGAGCGGTCGTTGAGCTCGCGGGCGGCCACGACCAGCTCGTTGCACAGCGCGAGCGCTTGCTCGTGTCGCTGGGCCAAGCGCAGCGCCCGGGCTCGAGCGATCCGCTCGCGCAGGGCGAAGCCGCCGTGGCCGCTGCCGTGGCCCTCGCCCGGCTCCTCGCGGCTCGCGTCGACGCAGCGGAAGGGATCGGGGAGGCTGCTGATCAGCGGGCGCGCGACCAGATCGGCCTCGACCTCCGCGGCGCTCAGCACCTCGGTCGCGGCCTCGAACGCGGCCGAGGCCGCGTACATGCACAGCGCACGATCATGGAAGGCCGAGATGCCCTCGTCGCCGTCGAACTTCAGGTGCAGGCAGGTCCGCGCCCGTGTACCCGACCAGCGGGTCACGAAGGTGTCGAGCTTGGCGAGCAGCTCTTCGGCCCGCGCGGGCTCGAGCGCCCGCTCGCCTCGCTGCAGCGCCTGGGCGATCTGCTCGCGGCGCTCGGGGCTCCAGCCGAGCTGCTCGCTCGCCTCGACGATCGGGCAGCCCTCGCCCGATCCGGGCGCCTCGACCATCAGCCCGTAGGTCAGGCCCGCGACGCCCGAGCCCACGAACGCCGCGAGCACGCCGACCAGCGACCATCGGCGCCGACGCGCGTGCAGCCGGCGAAGATCGGAGAGCAGCGCGTCGAGGGTCGGGTAGCGCTGGTCGGGCCGCTCGGACAAGCCACGCCGCAAGAGCGCGAGCAAGCGCGGCGTCACGCGGCGAGTGTGCTCGGGCTCGCGGACGCCTTGGCTGATCGCCTCGCGCAAGCCGGAGATCGTGCGCCCGGCGAAGGGCCGATCGCCGAGCAGCGCCTCCCACAGCGCGATACAAAACGCGAACTGATCGGCGTGGACGTCGGGCAGCGATCCGTCGAGCTGCTCGGGCGCCATGTAGGCCGGCGTGCCGACGACCGCGAGCGCGTGCTGGCTCATCGCGCTGTGGCGAGCGGTGACCAGCGAC
>CBFGLP010000344.1:0-4255 GCA_965649595.1 uncultured Myxococcales bacterium
CTTCGGGTGGGCCCAAACGACGAAAGCCCACGGAGCCGAGCTCCATGGGCTTCGTCGAGACCGCTGGCTCGCGGCTCAGATGAACGAGGGCAAGCGGGGGGTGGCGGTCGTGGCGATCCGGCGGTGCCACAGCTGCGCGCCGACGTAGAGGTCGTCACGAATGATGTGATCGGTGAGCCGGGCGCTGACCTTGAAGCCGAGGTTGGCGAACACCTGCTGGCTCGGGATCAAGTCGGCCGCGATGACGGCGAACACGCTGGCGGTCTCGCGCTTGAGCAGCTCGTCGAGCAGCGTCTTGGTCATGAACTCGAGCGCGACCACGTCGACGTCCTTGCGCGGAGGCGTGAGGATGTCGATCTTCGCGTGCCCGAACGACGAGTCGGTCTCGGCCCCAACCCACAGGTCGCGCTTGCCCTGCTTGCCGCAGAAGGCGATGTCGGGGTGGAACATGCCGCGGCGGAAGGGCGCGTAGAGAGCCTCTTCCCCGTGCTCGGCGGCGACGCCCGCGAGCTTGTCGAGATCCTCGACGAGGTCGACGTTGAGGCCACGCGGCTTGGCGACGCCGTTCTCGTGGGCGACGATGTTGGGTGCGTTGAGCTTGGGCGCCCCGCCCTGAATCGGATCACCGTCGTCGGTGTAGACCCGGCTCATGATGTAGGCGTCAGCCGTGCGGAAGTAGCCCGGGATCGCGCCCTCGCGCGAGAACCCGACGCTGCGCCAGCTCTTGGAGTCCTGCTTCTCGACGACCGTGAAGACCTTCTTGAGGCCCTCGCTGCGAGCGATCCGATCGAAGAAGTCCCGCTTTTGCTGATAGTTACCGACGCGATAATCGAAAACGCGCAGGTTCTGGTGCGTGCGGTTCAACAAGAAACAGAAGTCGATATCACCGCGACGATAGTAATGCTCCTCGACCGGTCCAATTGACTCGGTCGCCTCGACGGCCTGAGTTGCCATGTGTGCTCCGTGGGTTGGCTTAGTCAGCCCCCCGGGGGGCTGAGACGGAAAACTGCGGATGAACGGCTGCCCCGGCTCGGGGGATCGGCGCAGAGAGTTGTCTGGACCAGATCGCGGACTCGTTGTCAAGACCCTTCGGTCGAACGAGGAGGTCCTATTGCATCGCCTCCCGGCGAGAGGACCAACATCCCCCACAGCCCCGGGGGCTGACTGAGGAGCTCGAATCGGGCGCCAGGCTCGCCCTTCGTGGGTACGGCAGCCAAGGAATCGACACGTCAGCTTCGGCCCGGATGGGCCGATCGAGCCCTTCGGCCCGCACGGGCCGGCGAAGCCCTCCTGGGGCTTCGTTTGGGCAGATTTCAAGGTACCACTACCATCGCGGGTTTACGAAAACAAGGCAGCCGTGGCACCTTTGGCCCGGGTGCCCAATCGACCCCAAGCCGGTCCCGTCCGATCCGAGCGCGCCGCTGACGGAAGGTTGGGAGCGGGTCCAGCGTGGCAGGCGTTGTGAGAATGCGAAACGATCGTAACTCACGCGATTTCAGGCTGCTGGAACCGGCGCTGATCGTCGCGGGAATGTTGCTGAGCGGATGTCCGGCTACCCATCCGCCCAGTGAAACCGGGTGCAGCAAGGACACTGATTGCAAAGGCGAGCGAATCTGCGTCGAAAGCCACTGTGTCGACCCAGATCCGGCTCAGGCCGGCGAAACGACCGAGCCCGTGACGCCCGCCGCGATGACGCCTGCGAGCGCGGGTCAGGGCGAGCGGTGGTTTCGCGGCGGCCCCGGTCACGCCGGAGCCTCGGCCGCGATTGCACCCAGTCAGCAGCCGGCGCTGCTGTGGGAGGTCGATCTAGGCGCGGTCGTGTTCGCCACGCCGACGCTCGCCAAGGGCCCTGGCGGGGCGCTCACCGCATATGTCGGGACCCACGGCGGACGCTTCGTCGGGGTCGCGGTCGAGGGACCGCGCGCAGGCAAGCTCGACCTCGATTTAGCGCTCGGGGGCCGCATCTGGGCCACGGCGGCAGCCTCGGGCGAGCTGGAGTCATTGCGGCTCTTCGTCGGCAACGACGACGACAAGCTGTTCGCGATCGCGCCCGCAGCCAAGGGCGCGCAACAGATCGCGTGGACTCTCGAGCTGGGTAATTGCGAGAGCACCCGCGCGCCTGGGCCCGAGGGGGCCCGCTGTGACGTCGACGGGGGCCCGACGATCGGCCCCGACGGAGATCTCTACGTCGGCGCCGATGGGGTGTATCGAATCTCGCCGAGCGGCGAGATCCGCTGGCATTGGCCCCCCGCCGAGCAGGTCGAGCGGGCCAAGCACGTGTTCTCGACGCCGGTGCTGGCCGCCAGCGGCGAGCTGACCTTCGGCGGTCAGGACGGCTTCGTGACCTCGCTGAGCGCCGCCGACGGGACCCAGCGGTGGCAGTACGCGGTCCGGGCCGACATCGATGGCTCGGGCGTGCTCGGCCAGGACGGGGCGTTCTTCATCGGAGCCGACGACGGTCGCGTCCACGCGCTGCGCAGCGACGGCTCGCTGCGCTGGAGCTTCGTCGCACAACGAGACATCCGCTCGAGCCTCGGCATCGCGCCCGACGGCACGGTCTTCGTGACCAGCTTCGACGGCAACCTCTACGCGCTCGCTGCCTCGGGCGAGGTCCGCTGGGTGCTCCCGACCGGCGGGGTCGTGCACGCCTCGCCAGTCGTCGACGCCGAGGGCAAGATCCTGTTCGGCTCGCAGGACGATCACCTCTACGCGGTCTCGGCCACGGGCGAGGTGCTGTGGACGATCGAGCTGCCCGGCGACATCGACAGCTCGATAGCGATCGCCGACGACGGGACCATCGTGGTCGGCTGCGACGACGGCAAGCTGCGCGCGTTCGCGGTCTTGCCGGACGCGGCCGAGTAATCCCACGAGCCGCCCAGACGACCCTCAGCGAGCCGATCGAGCTGGCGGCTTGCCGATCGTCCTTTCCCGTGCAAGCTTGCGCGCACTTACGGGTGCAGTCCCCGATCCACGCAGCAGCGACGAGCCCCATGGGGGCTAACCTTCGTCGCGCTCGGATCGAGCCGGTCACCCGCGACCCTGCGGCCGGAGGCGGCCGCCCACGCTTCAATTGTTTCGATTCATGACACAACGTTTGCAAACTCGTGCAGTCCTCAGCGTCAACCCCGGTGGCTATGGCTTCGCCAAGCCGCTGTCCGACGAGGATCGCAGCATTTTCATCCCCCCTGGCTACCTCCGCGGGGCGCTCGACGGCGACGAGCTCGACGTCGTCTATTGGGAGTCCGAGAAGGGCCTCGAAGGCCGCATCGACTCGATCGTCTCGCGCAAGCGCACCCGCGTGGTCGGGCTGCTGACTCGCGCCGGAAATCGCAACTGGGTGCTCGAAGCCGACGACCCCCGGCTGATCTGGCCAATTGTCGTGCTCGACGGCCCCGGCAAGGGTGACCCCGGCAAGGTCGTGGTCGCCAGCATCATCGAGTACCCGAGCGACCCCGATCCAGCCCTGCGCGTGCGCGTCGACAAGACCATCGGCGAGCCCGGGGCGCTCGACACCGAAGTCCAGAAGATCCTGATCGAGCACGGCATCTTCGACGAATTTCCCGAGCCCGCGCTGCGCGAGGCCGAGCAGGTCCCGCGCGAGGTCACGCCCGAGGACCACGTCCAGCGGGCCGACCTGCGTGCGCTGCCCTTCATGACGATCGATCCGCCCGACGCCCGCGACTTCGACGACGCGGTCTGCGTCGAGGCGCTCGGCGATCCGCAGCTCGACGACGTGCTCTTGCACGTCGCGGTCGCCGACGTCTCGCACTACGTCCGCGAGGGCACGGCGATCGACACAGAGGCGCTCGAGCGCTTGTTCTCGACCTACCTGCCCGACCGCGCCATCCCGATGCTGCCCGAGCAGCTCAGCAGCCACATGTGCTCGCTGGTGCCCAACCAGGATCGCCTGGCGATGGTCGCGACGATGCGCGTGGACTCGGCCGGCGAGACCCACGATCACCACGTGCGCGCGGCGGTGATCCACTCGAAGCGGCGGCTGACCTACGAGGAGGTCGCGCGCGAGCTCGAGGGCGCGCGCAAGCTCGAGGGCGAGGTCCGCGAGCGCGTGTTTGCGCTGCGCGCCTGCTCCGATCGCCTGCGCTCCGCTCGGCTGCGGCGGGGGGCGATCGAGCTCGACCTGCCGGAGGCCAAGGTCGTGCTCGAGGAGGATGACCGCTCGCGGATCAAGACGGTCGTCAAGAGCCGCTCGACCAAGGAGATGGCGCGGGCCTACAACCTGATCGAGGAGCTGATG
>CBFGLP010000345.1:0-2034 GCA_965649595.1 uncultured Myxococcales bacterium
GGCGGCAGCATGACCTCGGTCGTGCTGATCCCCAGCTCGCTCTTCATCGAGGCCTTGGAGTTCGGCCCGGTGCCCTTTGGTCTGCGCGCGCCCGAGCCCGGCGTCGCGCCCAACGTCGGCGGCGCGTGGACGATCCCCGGCGTGCCCGCCGGCACCTACAAGGTCATCGCCTCACTCGAGAACGACTTCTTGGTCCGCGACCCCGACACCAGCATCGCCGGCACGCAGATCCTCGAGATCACGATCGGCGCGGGCGAGACCATCGATCTGCAGGACAGCTTCAAGATCACCGAGGCGCTCGAGGTGTTCAGCCCCGGCCGCGACCAGCCCGAAGAGGTCACTGCCACGCCGACCTTCGTGTTCGCCGACGACAGCAGCGAGGACAATTACGAGGTCGTCGTCCACGACGCGCTCGGCAACGAGATCTGGCGTGACGACACAATCCCGGGCGTCAGCGGCAACGCGATGGTCGAAGTCGAGTACGGCGGACCGGCGCTGACCGACGGGATGTACTACCGCTTCCAGGCGACCTCCTGGAAGGATGGGACGCCGATCTCTCGGACTGAAGATCTCCGCGGGGTGTTCGTGTATCGCGGCGGTTGAGGCCCCCCAGCCATGCCCCCCAGTCAGGGATGACGATGGCCTACGGATGGGCCACTGCATTGCAGTCGGGGGGTCGTTCGAGAGGATCGCCCGGGCTTGGAGCTCGGGCGTCTCTTTGGAATGGTGATTAGATCCGTCTTTTGATCGATCCCCCCCAACAACCAACCGCGGGGCTCGATCACGGAAAGACGGATCTCGGTAAAGCAAAGAGCGCCGCCCCCAGGAGCGGGACGGCGCTCGAGTAACAACAGGAAGTCCGATCAAGTCCGCACGAGATACGGATACTCCTGCAGCAACCCCATCGCCCAAGGCTGCCCGAGCGTCGTCTCCCCCCCGAGGTGCCGGTCCCGCAACATCCGAGTCACCGACTCGACGTCATAGTCCATCTCGGCTAGCACGTCCTGGACCGAGTAGCCCTGCTTGACCTCGAGCCAGACCTCGTCGTTGTAGTCGACGCCGATGCTGCCGAGGATCACGCCCTCGTCCTCGGACCGCCGCACGATCACCTCGTGGCAGCGACCGAACAGGTTGTGCACGTTGGCCAGGCTGTCCTGATAGGCGCCGGTCATGAAGAAGCCCAGGAAGTAGGGCGCGTCGCCGCGGTTGGGCGGGGTGTGCAGGGGCAGCGCGCGGAGGTTGTCCTCGGGATGCGCGAAGGTGGTCACGCAGCCGTCCGAGTCGCAGGTGATGTCGACGATCTCGGCTTGGATCTCGGGCCGCGTGCCGTGGTTCGACAGCGGCGCAGCGGGGAACACCTGGTCGATGCTCCACGTGTCGGGTAGCGACTGGAAGATCGAGAAGTTGGCCAGGTATTTTACTTGCGCGGTGTTGAGGTACTCGAGGATCTCCTCGCTCGGGTGGGCCATCTGCTGGACCAGCTTGGCGCACTGCAGGCGGATCCGGTGGAACAGACCCTCGGCGCTGGCCCGGTCCTCGAGGCTCAGGTAGCCGCGCGAGAACAGCTGCAGCGCCTCGTCGCGGAAGTCGACGGCGTCGTGGAAGTACTCGTCGATGTTCTTGGTGGTGATGCCCTCGAGGGTCTCGCGCAGCTCGGAGATCAGGCGGTCCTCGTTCTCGGACGGCTCGGGCACCGGCAGCAGCTCGCCTTGGACCTCGCGCAGGTCGGTGATCGTGACCGCGTGCTGGGCGACCAGCACCCGGCCGCTCTCGGTCACGATCGTCGGGTGCGGCATCTCGAGCTCGCGGCAGACCTCGGCGATCTCGAACACGACCTGGCTGGCGTACTCCTCGATCGAGTAGTTGGCCGAGGACGGGTACGAGGTCCGGCTGCCGTCGTAGTCGACCCCGATGCCGCCCCCGAGGTCGATGTAGCGCATGCTCTCGGTCTTCTCGCGCAGCGCCGCCCACAGCCGGGCGCCCTCGCGGACGGCGGTCTTGATCCGCTTGATCTGGGTGATCTGCGAGCCGATG
>CBFGLP010000346.1:0-2627 GCA_965649595.1 uncultured Myxococcales bacterium
TGCCACTCGTAATACATCGACCCGACGGTCGAGTTATCACCATTGGGCTCGGAAATATTATTGACGTCGTGCACGAACCAAGGCCCGTCGTCGCTGGCGTCCCACTGGCAGCTGGGGTTGTTCGAGTTCATCGCCTGATTCGCACAGGTCGCGCCGTTGAAGTTCGGGTAGATGCCCAAGATCCGCATGTAGTCGGCCGACGCGTCCGGTCCGATGCCGGGGTCGTTGGCGATCTCCCAGCCCGCGGTCTTGTGCTCGGAGCTGCGGGGGATCCACAGCTGCATGCCCCACTCGGCGCACTCGCCCTCGGCCTGCTGGGCGTTGTACTGGGCGCCGGGGTCGACCTTCAAGAAGGTGTAGCCGCCGCCGTCGCTAACCATGTCGCAATAGACCTCGAAGGCGTCGCCAGCGTAACCGGCCGGCTTGATCAGGTAGTCGCCGCTCTCGAGCATGTCGTCGAAGTCGATGATCTCGAGGCAGCTCGCCGGGATCGAGCAGATGTCGAGGCAGCCGTCGGTGGCGACGTCGTTGCCGTCGTCGCAGGTCTCGTCGCCGTTGACCGCACCGTCACCGCAGTGCGGCCCGAGGCTCGCGCAGTCGGCCGCGCAGCCACCATAAGACCCGTCGTTGATGCCGTCGTCGCAGGCCTCGACGCCCATGTTGATGAAGCCGTCGCCGCAGGTCGCGTTGAGGCAGCTGGCGAGGCAGCCGTCCTGGTCGCTGTTGTTGCCGTCGTCGCACTCCTCACCGGCCTCGATCAGCCCGTTGCCGCACACGCCGTCGCCGGTGGTCTCGGTCGTGTCGTCGGTGGTGTCGGTCGTCGTGTCGTCGGTGGTGTCGGTGGTCAGATCGTCGGCGGAGTCCATCGTCGGATCGTCGGCGGTATCCGTCGTTGGCTCGTCGGCGGTGTCGGTGGTCGGCTCGTCGGTCGAGTCGACCTCGGCCGACTCCGACTCGCTCGAGTCACTCGAGTCACCTGACTCGCTGTCGGTCCCGGTGTCGCCGACGTCGTCGTCGGAGGGGCCATCGTCACCTCCACACGCGGGGAGCAGGGCGAGCGCGAGCAAGGGGAAGGAAACCAGGAGGCGCTTGTTCATGCGCGGGATTGTCGAGCGTGGTCGGGCGTCTTGTCCATCCCGCATGCAATCGCGCGACGGCGTCAGGTCACCATCAACGCCGCGTGCTCGTGCGCCAGCCAGCGCTCGAGATCGTCGAGCAGCGCAGAGAAGCTCGGGGCCACGAAGAGCACGTCTTGGTAGCGCGACGTGTCGTAGTCGGTCGCGGCCATGCTCTCCAAGTCCCAGGGCCGACGCTCGAGGTTCGGCGTGCGGGGGTCGGTCGCCCGCTCGAGCTCGCCGACCGACGACAGCAAACCAGCGCCCCAGGCCCGCAGCTCGCCTCGTTGTTCGCAGAGCCCGAATTCGAGCGTGAACCAGTACACTCGCTCGATCCTGGCCAGGGCTTCACGACCACGCTCACCCGCACGGCCAGCCGCGAGCGCGACTGCACCAAAGCGTCGATTGATCTCCGCCAGCCGTGGGTGAGCAAAGGTCGCCGCGTGACCGACCAGCTCGTGGATCACGTCGGGCTCGGGGGTGTAGAGCGGTCGGCTCGGGTGGCGAACGTACTGCGTGGCCAAGAACACGCGCTCGTGCAGCGAGCCGAAGAATCGACGTGGAATCACCAGGCCATCGACGGGGACCATGCGAAACCCGGTCCGCTCGACTAGCCGGCGCGAGACCTCGGCCAGCTGGGGGATCCGCTGGTGATCGATCGGGAACTCGAGCTGCAAGGCGAGCAGGTCCTCGACCACTCGCTCGTGATGCAGCGGCTCGAGCCGCGCCCACACGGTCCGCCAGACCTCGTGCTCCGCCTCGGTGTACTCGGCGATCGGGATCGGCCCCGGCTCGCCTGCTCGCGCGCGAGCGTGCCAGTCGAGCGCCAAGGTCGCGATCGCGTCGCGTCGGGCACGGTAGATCGGGTCACCGAAGCCGGGGTGATCGGGGGCGAGATCGACGAGGTTGCTCGTCAGCGGCTCCGCGTCGAGTACCGAGGGCTGCATGGCTGGGCTTGTGTCACGCGAGCCGTCCGTGAACAACTCGATCGACTGGAGCAGCTTGGGACGCCGAGCCGGCGGCGACGCGCTGCGGGTGCTTGGCCGCTCGACGGCTTCGATCGAGGCCAGCGCCGCTAGACCCGGGTCTTGGGTAAGCTTCGCCCCGATGTCGACGCCCGCTCCGCTCCAGTCGCCCACTCCGATCGTGATCGAGCCCCCGACCGGTGGCTTCGATCGAGCCGGCGCTCGTCGTCTGCTCGCCGAGAGCAAGCTGGCCGCGAGCATTCACAAGATCGTCCGCGCGCCCTTTGGCCACACGGTCCTGACGCTGCGGACCCTGGACGCCTTGGTCGACGGCTTCGACGTCGCGCAGCAGGCCGGCCAGGCGATCCACGCGGCGCTGATGGAGGACATCGCACGCACGGGCAACCTCGCGATCCCGGAGCCGACCCTCGATCAGCGGCTGTTCATCGGCGCGTTCACGTCCACGGTCCTGCTCGACGAGCTCCGCAACACGCTCTCGACCTTGGCCCCGGTACCGCGGATCGAGAGCGACCTCGAGGCCGACGGG
>CBFGLP010000347.1:0-1737 GCA_965649595.1 uncultured Myxococcales bacterium
CGTAGCGAGCGAGGATCCAGGCGGTGAGCGTGTCGAGCGGGTCACCGGGCGCCCCCTGCTGAAGGCTCGGAGGCACGATCAGGGCTGTCAGCGGGGAGTTCGGGGCTGGGAGCCCGTCGCCCACGCGGAATTGCTGCACGCTGATCCCGACGGACTGAGGGGCACGCTCCCTTTGCAAGCGATCGGCGGTCTCTAATAGGTCGGTCAGGCCGTGCACCGCGGCCAGCTGGGCGCCGGGATAGACGAGGATGCCGACCCGAATCGGTCGATCGCCGCGCTTCATATGGCGATCTTGACCCGGAACTTGTCACTTCCGCCACTCGTTGGCGGTCACCGAGCGGCTTAGCTTGCTCACGAGAGGACCACTCCAAATGGGCAAGCGAGCTCTGATCATCATCGACCTCCAGAACGACTACTTCCCGGGCGGAAGGTGGACGCTGTCCAACATCGACGCGGCCGCCGATAACGCGGCGCGGGTGCTCGACGCGGCCCGTATCGCGGACGACTTGGTGGTTCACGTCCGCCATGAATTCCGTGCTGCTGGCGCCCCCTTCTTCGTGCCGGGCACCAAGGGGGCCGAGATCCACGAGAGGGTCCTGCCGAGGCCGGGCGAGCACGTGGTGCTCAAGCATTGGGTCAACTCGTTCCGGGAGACGAACCTGCAGGAGCTCCTCGATCGCAGCGGTGTCCAAGAGGTCGTCGTCGTCGGTGCGATGAGCCATATGTGCATCGACGCGGGCGCCCGTGCGGCGAGCGACCTCGGCTACGCCGTGACGGTGATCCACGACGCCTGCGCGACGCGGGATCTCGAGTTCGGTGGTACGTCGATCCCCGCGCTGCAAGTCCACGCGGCGTACATGTCCGCGCTCGCGTTCGCGTACGCGAAGGTCGTCTCCACCGACGAGTTCCTCGAGACATCGCGCTAGTTGGCGAGCGCGAAAGCTACCCGCCCGTCTTGCGCACCCGCTTGGGCATCGGCAGCACGTCCATGTCGCGGGCCGCCACCACCTCACCCTGGAACTCCTCCTTGGCCTCGGCCAAGAAGGGCGCCGTACGCTCGTAGCGCCGGGAAAAGTGCGTCAGCACCAGCATCCGTGCTCCGGCTTCCCGCGCGATCCGTCCGGCCTGCCGAGCCGTGAGGTGGCCGTTCTCCCACGCCTTGTCCTCGTCCTCGTGCAGGTAGGTCGACTCGCAGATCAGCATGTCGGCCCCCTCGGCGAGCTTGAACGCGTTGTCGCACAGCCGCGTGTCCATCACGAAGCCGACCGCCTGCCCGCGCCGGCGCACGGCCACGTCCTCGATCGTGACCCGCTTGTCGTCGACCATCACGAACCCGTCGAGCTGCAGCTGCTTGATCATCGGGCCCTGCACGCCGGCTGCCTTGAGCTTGTCCGGCTGCATCGTCCAGCCCGACAGCTCCTCGATCCGATAGCCCCACGCGGGCACGCCGTGATCGAGCGGCAGCGTCTGCAGGCTCAGGCCCGCGACTGGATCATCGTTCTTCCACAGCTCGCCCGCCTCGCGGATCGGGTGGCCGTTGACGGTCGCGCGGTCGTGATAGATCGAGGCCCGCCGCAGGCGGTGGTAGTACTTGTCGCCGCTGGCTGGATAGAACACGTCGACGGGGTGCGGGCAGCCGTCGAGCGAGAGCAGCTGCGAGATCCCGGCGAGCCCGAGGCAGTGGTCGCCATGGAAGTGGGTGATGCAGATCTTGGTGATGTCCGGCGACGAGATCCC
>CBFGLP010000348.1:0-1840 GCA_965649595.1 uncultured Myxococcales bacterium
GGAGGACGGCCGAAGGCCGCCCGCACTCAAGGCTCGCGCGTGATCAGCTTGTCGATCGCGTGGACCGGCGCCGCGTCGCCGGCCATCAGCGGAGTGATCGCCGAGTAGACCAGCCGCTGCTTGGCCAGCGTGTTCTTGCCGGCGAACTCGCTGCTGGTGACCGCGAGGCTGTAGTGACCGGGGCTGCCGATCGTGACCTCGACCTTGCTGTCGGGCAGCTTGGCGACGATGGCTTCGTGGAGCTTTCGGGCGACCGTCTCGGCGTCCATGCGCTCCGGACGATCGCACGAGCGGCGGCCGGCGATCAAAGCCTGCGTCAGAACCGGCCGACGAGGCCGAAGGGGGTGGGGGCGATCGTCAGGCGCGGCTGCAGCCTGCGCCAGCCGCCCCGGGTCTGCCAGCGACGTGCGAAGTAGGAGCCGACCGCGATCTCGATCGGCGCCGTGACGATCAGGGCCGAGCCGATGCCCAAGTAGATCCGGTCGATCGGATCGGCTGCGTCGGCATGGGTGATGACCATCGCGAGGCCGCCGAGGAGCCCGAGCGTCCCGA
Organism: uncultured Myxococcales bacterium; assembly: GCA_965649595.1. GTDB lineage: Bacteria > Myxococcota_A > Polyangia > Nannocystales > Nannocystaceae > Plesiocystis. Next base: position 553 of record CBFGLP010000348.1, read on the forward strand.
AGGTCAGCAGCGCGCCACCTTGCGGCAACGCTTGGACGCGGTGCCGTCGTGCCCAACGGTGCAGCTTTACCGCGCGATGGATGCCGATGCCGATCATCGCAATTCCGCCGGCGCCCATCGCCGAGCCGGCGACGAGGATCGCGATTTCCGAGGACCTCGTGGACCTGCCGAGCTCGGCGTCGCTGGCCAACAAGATGTTCATTCCGTAGAGCGAGAAGGGGATCAGGAACGCGCCGCCGGCGATCCACGAGCCTCCGTTCGGTGGGGCCTGACCGAGCGGCTCACGCTCGGCCTCGGGGCGGACAGGGAGCGGTGTCGTGACCCCGTTGCCGACCGGCTCGGCGGGTGGCTGGGTCTCATCGAGCTCGGGCGGAGGCACGGCGAACTCGATGCCCGAGTAGCCACCATCGTCGGAGTCGCTCGGCGAGGGTGCTGGCTCCGGCGGCAACGCGGGACCCTCGACGAGCTCGGATCCCTCGTCGGTCTCCGGCGACGCTTCGGCCGGCGACCCGAGCAAGGCCAACACGAGCGTCGCGGAGGCGAAGCCGGCCATGGCTCGACTCTATCACTCCGGCGCTTCGCCAATGATCTTTACTTCGGTCTCGAGCCGAACCCCGTGCACGCGCTCGACCTCGGCGCGGACGTGGTCGATCAGCGCGAGCATGTCCGCCGCGCTGCAAGCTGGCTCGACGCCGCGATCGACCACCAACCAATTGGCGTGCTTGGGCGAGACTAGGGCCCCACCTCGGCGGACGCCCTTGAGCCCGGCCGCCTCGATCAGCCGACCGGCGTAGTCACCCGGCGGGTTCTTGAACGTGCTGCCGTTGTTCGGCACGCCCTTGGGCTCGCGCTCGTCCCTGCGCTGGCGCAGCGCCGCGACCTCACGCTCGATCTCGGCGCGCGGCCGGGGCCTGAGCTCGAGCGAGGCGCTGACGACGATCTCGCTCGGCGGGAGGTCGGACGCGCGATAGCGAAAGCCACAAGCCGCGTGATCGCGGACGACCCGACGGCCCTTTCGATCGAGGCTGCGGACCTCGACGACGACCTTGGTGAACTCGCCCAGGTAGGTGCCCGCGTTCATGATCAGACCACCGCCGACGCTGCCCGGGACGCCGCCGAGGAACTCGACGCCGCCCAGCTCCCAGCCAGTCGCGAGCGAGAGCAGGCGCCCAGTCGAGGCCCCGGCCTCGACCTCGACGCGGGTCGGATGGTTGGCGGGGTCGGGTCGAGAGACCTGGTTCATGCGGCCGAGGTTGACGACCACGCCGCGCAGGCCACCGTCGCGGAC
>CBFGLP010000349.1:0-6524 GCA_965649595.1 uncultured Myxococcales bacterium
GGTCGAGCCGGTCGAGCCGGTCGAGCCGGTCGAGCCCTGGTATCGCAAAGGCTGGATCTGGGGCACTGGCGTGGGCGTGGCCGCGGTCGTGGCCGGCTCGATCGCCGCGGGTGTGCTGCTCGGAGGAGAGCGCCCCGGTCGAGGCATCTCGGTCGACGCCGACGACTTCTTGGGTGGATCGTAGCGATCAGTCGTTCGGTCCACTCGGACCGAAGGGCTCCGCTTGGATCTTCGAGGTGCGACCCGGGCGGATCGAGATCGACTTGCGAACCAGCACTCGGTCCTCTCCACAGACCTCGGCGGTGCAGCGGACCTCGAGCTTGTGTCGACCCTCGACGACGAGCTTGTCGGTCAGCGGCGTGGTACCGAGCGTCGCGCCGTCGAGCCGGACTTCGGCCCACGCGACGCTCGGCGCGAGCACGGTCAGCCGACCCTCGCCGAGTGGCTCGAGCTCGAAGCGACGCTCGCGGGTCCCGTCGGCCTCGAGCTGAGCGCTCAGAGGGTGGTGGCCTGCGAGCTGCAACTCGAGCGTGCGCGGCGTGTCGCCGAGCACGACGCGGTAGGGCGGGCCCGTGAGCACGATCCCATCGACCTTGACCTCGGTCTGTGCAGGCACGACGACGAGCTCGACCTCGTGCGCGGCCTTGTCAGCCGCTGGGCTGCTCTCGACCTCTGGGTTGCTCGAGACCGAGCCCGGGTCCTCGTCGGACGAGCGATCGAGCGGACGCTCGCTCGGGTTCGATGGTGGCGTCTCGTCGCGGTCGGCTCGGCGTTCGAGGGCGCTCGCGGGTTCGCCTTGCTCGGCACGCTGGCCACCGATGATGCCGAGCGAGGCGAGCCCGACGACCACGGCCAAGCTCGCTCCACCGAGTGCCCAAATCAGCGGTCCGACCAGCCGCGACGGGCGGCGCTCGACCGGCCGAGCGAGCCCGACCTCTTCGGTGCGGGTGTGCTCGTCATCGACTCCGTGGTCTTCCTCGATCGTGGGGCTGTGCTCGTCGAGCTCCGATGGGGTTCGCTCGCTCGGCGTCACCGAGCCGACCTCGCTCGCTCGCGGAGACACCGGGGTCTCGAGCAGCACCCGCCGGGTGGCGAAGGCCTGCGTCGACCCGCCGGCATGCTCGCCCTCGGGTCGAGAGCCGCGCTTGGTGGTGGGCGTCGCTTGTCCCGAGCTCGCGCTCGCGTCCTCGCGACCCCAGCCATCCGGAAACAGCTCGCGCAGGATCACCGCGAGGTCGCGGGAGGAGAACGCGGGAGCGTGCTCGGACAGGGCCGGAGCGAGGCTGCGCAGGAACGCCTGGGCGTCGGCGAAGCGCTCGTCGGGATCGAGCGCCAGGGCCCGCGCGAGCACTCGGCGGAGCTCGTCGGGCAGCGCGGCGAGGTCCGGCGACATCCAGACGCCTTCGCGGGGGAACGCTCGCACGTTGGTCAGCAGCTCGTAGAGCACGCAGCCGACGCTGAACACGTCCGCCCGCGGATCGACCACGTCCCCGCGCGCCTGCTCGGGTGCCATGTAGCCAGCCGAGCCCATCATGCCGCGGACCTCGGACTCGGCCGGTCGCGCGATCCCGAAGTCGACGATCTGTACTCGACCGCTGCGATCGACCAGCACGTTGCGCGGCGAGATGTCTCGGTGCACGACTGGCGCGCGCCCATGATCGCGGCTGTGCGCGTGGGCGAGGCCATCGAGCAGCTCGCGGGCGATGAACAGCACGGCGGGCAGGGCGAGCCGCCGACCTTCGTGGCGCAGACGATCACCGAGCTGCGCGAGCGAGGGGCCGTCGACCCAGCCCATCGCCGTGTACAAGGTCCCGTCGTCGGCCCGACCGAGCTCGTAGATCGGCGTGATGTTGGGATGCGAGAGCGCGACCGCGGTCTTGGCCTCGCTGGCGAAGAGCTCGACGAAGCGAGGGTCCGCGGCCAGCTCGGCCCGGATGGTCTTGATCACGAGCAGCTTCTCGAACCCGAGCTCGCCAGGGAGCTTGGCGAGGTGAACCTCGCCCATGCCTCCTCGGGCGATCCGCCGCAGCAGTCGATACTTTCCCAGCGCAGCCAGCTCGCCCGTCGAAGCGCTGACCACGGCCGGGATACCGACGCTCGCGTTGGCGGACGAACTCGGCAAAGCGGGAGTCATGCTACCATGCGCGCCCGGATGACTGGGCGTCGTGGGCTTCGTGTCGAGCTGCTTGCCGCCCAATTCGTCGCCCTCTCGTGTCTCGGTTGCCCTGCGCCCGAGCCGATCGAGCTGGTGCCCGTACGCGGGTGTGGGCTCGATCAAGCGTTCAGCGGCCTGCGTGTACGGGTGCTCGGCGATTTTGCACCGAGCACCGACACCGAGTTGTTTCTCGCGCCGGGCGAGCGTGGCGAGCTCGAGTCGCTGCGGGAGGATGCCACCGCGCTCGCCGTCGAGGGCGTATTCGGGACCACCGTCACGGCGGTCGGACGCAGCTATGGCAGCGATCCCGAGCTCGCTCGAGGTCGGGTCCCGGGCAAGCCCAGTGATTCGTTCGTATTGCCGATCTGGTTCGCGGCACCCGACTCGATCTGCCCGGTCGACGCCGGCGACGAGGTGACGCTGGTCGAGGCGATCGCGGCGGAGAACGGGGCAGGGAGGGTGGTGCTGATCGGCGGTCGTCGGGCGGGTGAGCTCGAGCCCGGGCTGGTCGAGCTCGATCTGTTCTCCTCGCAGGTCCGAAGCCTAGTCGGAGCTCCCGCGCTCGCGCGGGTCGGTCACGCCGTCGCCGTGCGAGCCGACGATCGCTTCGTGGTGCTCGGGGGCGCTGCGGCGGGCGAGCTGGTCGAGGAGGTCGTGCTCGTGCGTGTCGCCGGCCAAGCAGAGGTCGAAGCTACCTCGCTCGAGCTCGCGCGTGCCCGAGCCGCGGTCGCTCAGCGAGGCGAGCGGGTCTTGATCGCGGGTGGCTGCACGAGCGTCGACGAGCTGGGGGCGTGCCTCGGATCTCCGAGCGGCGAGGCGGCGTGGCTCGAGCTCGACGCGCTCGCGTTCATGCAGTTGCCGACGCTCGTGCAGCCGCGCATCGCCGCGCATGCGCACGTGAGCGCCGATGGGGTCGCGTACGTGGCCGGAGGCGTCGACGCGGACGGCACGGCGCTGACCAGCGTCGAGCGGCTGCGAGCAGGGGCTTCGAGCTGGGACGAGCTGACGGGCTTCGAGGTCGAGGCGATCGCCGGTCTGACCGTGCTCGACGAGGGCATGGTGATCGTCGCGGGCATCGACGGCGCTCTGCACTGGTGGTCCGAAGCAGGCGGCGGCGTGTTCGACACCAGCTTGCGGGCGCCCGCGCTCGGGCCCGCGCTCGGCGACCGCGAGCTGCTCACGTTGCCGGGCGAGCGGGTGCTCGTCGACACGTGGCTGTTCGCGCCCGGCTCGGCGGCGACGGATCCCAGCCGCGAGATCATCGATCTGGTCGGCAACACGTCCGCCGAGGTGGGCGCACGACGAACCGGCGCGCAGCCCTTGCTGCTCGGCGACGGCAGCGTGCTGCTGCTCGGCGGCACGGCGATCGAGGAGGGCGAGCTGCGCTTCATGGCTCGGGTTCGTCCGCAGCTCGACGGTCCCGACGAGCGGGTGCCCGACCTCGCAGCCCCCGACAACGACGCGTTCGTGAGCAACACCCCGGGCGCCGCGACCGTGGTCGTCGGTGGCTTGCGGCTCTCGGGTGTCGCGGGCTCCCCGAGCGAGCTCCCGCGCGTGCGCGCGCACGTGCGAGGCTTTCGCAGCCGAAGCTTTCGGCTCGAGTTCGAGCTGCCTGCCGAAGGCAGTGGCACCGGATGGTTGCTGATCGGCCAAGGCGCCGCGACCACGCTGGCGATCGCGCTGGATCCCCCCGACCACGCGAGCGTGCGCGTGCTCTACCAGGTCGCCGGGGCGTCACCGATCGAGCTCCCCTGCGCACAGGCAGCCTTTGATCCCGCGCGCGGCGGCGTGCTCGAGGTCGACGGCTCGGGCCGCCAGGTTCGCGTCTTCCAGGGCGATCGGACGCTGGTCGACTGTGACCTCGCTGCGCTCGAGCCCTGGCCCGATGATGGCGGCCTGTTCGCTGGCTTCGGAGTGAGCGGTGCTGGCGACCGAACCTTTCGAGCGCTCCGCCTCGCGCGTCGCTGACTCGACTAAGCTCCGCGCCGCATGTGGCGACCCGAGGACTACGACTACGACCTGCCGCCCGAGCAGATCGCCCAACAGCCGCTGCCCGAGCGACGCAGCTCGCGGATGCTGGTGCTGCAGGGTGAGGGAGATCCACTGCACGAGCGGGTCGACGCGCTGCCGCGGGTGCTGGCCGAGCACGAGCTGCGGCCGCTGATCGTGATCAACGACTCGCGGGTCGTGCCCGCCCGGATCCACGCCCAGCGCGAGGGCGCCGAGGCGACTGGGCGTGGGTTCGAGCTGTTGATCTGCGATCCCGCGCCGCTCGAGCCCGGTGACGAGCTGCGCGCATGGGTGCGCGGGGCCAAGAAGCTGCGCCCAGGTGATCGGCTCGTGCTCGGAGGAAGCGGAGCCGAGCAGGTTGTGGTTGCCTACCGCGGGCCCGCGCCGGTCGACTCGCGGGCACGGATCTTCGCGTTGCTCGAAGGCGATCTGCTCACGCTGCTCGAGCGCGAGGGCGAGCTGCCGCTACCCCCTTATGTCCAGCGCGAGACCGGTCCAACCGCGAGCGATCGCGAGCGCTACCAGACCGTGTATGCCCGCGAGCGTGGATCGGTCGCGGCCCCGACCGCGGGCCTCCACCTCGACCCCGGCTTGCTCGCCGCGCTCGACGTCGTGGCGATCACGCTGCACGTCGGACCGGGCACCTTCTTGCCGATGGACGCCGCGGACGTGCGAGCGCACCGAGTCGGCGTCGAGCGCTACGAGATTGCGCATAGTGCCGCCGAGCGCATCGCCGCGGCGCGCTCCGCCGGGCGGCCGATCCTCGCGGTCGGCACCACGGTCACTCGCACGCTCGAGTCCGTCGCGGCCGCACACGAGGGAGCAATCGAGCCGGGGCGCGGCACGACCGATCTCGTGATCACGCCCGAGCATCGGTTTCGCTGCGTCGACATGCTGCTGACCAATTTTCACCTCCCGCGCTCGAGCCTGCTGATGTTGGTGTGCAGCTTCGCCGGTCACGAGCGGGTGCTCTCCGCTTACCGCGAGGCCGTGCGCGAGGGGTACCGCTTCTTCAGCTACGGCGACTGCATGCTCGGTGCGGCGAAGCACCGGCCAGACCTGCTCGGGTGAAGCGCCGGCCTGGCGATTCGTGGCAAAGCGTGGCATCCCTCGCGGCCGTGGCCCTCGATCGGTCTGTCTTGCGCCCGCATCCCGCTGCTGCGTTGCCCGAGCTGGGATCGCTCTCACAGAGCCCGCTCGAGCCGAATGGCTCGCCGCGCCCCGGCACGTTCGAGATCGTCGCGCGCGACGGCGACGCTCGTTCGGGTCGGCTGTTCACCGCGCATGGCGTGGTCGAGACGCCCTGCTTCATGCCGGTCGGGACCTATGGCGCGGTCAAGGGCCTGCTGCCCGACGAGCTGCGGGCGGTCGGCTCGCAGGTGGTGCTGGCCAACGCCTATCACCTGACCCACCGTCCCGGCCCCGAGCGCATCGCCGCGGTCGGGGGCATCCATCGCTTCATGCACTGGCCGGGGCCGATCTTGACCGACTCGGGCGGCTATCAGGTGTTCAGCCTGCGAGCGATGCAGACGATCGATGACGGCGGCGTCGACTACCGGACCCACTTCGACGGCTCGTACGCACGGATGACCCCGCGCAGCGTGCTCGAAGCCGAGGCGGCGATCGGCCCCGACATCTGCATGATCCTCGACCACTGTCCGCCGGGCGACGCCGATCCGGCGGCGATCCGGGACGCGATGGATCGCACCACCCGCTGGGCCCGTGAGGCCGCGGCGATCCGACGGGACATCCTGCAGCCCTGGCAGCTCTGCTTCGCGATCGTGCAAGGCGGCACCAACGAGGCGCTGCGCATCGAGCACCTCGACACCCTGCGCGAGCTCGACTTCGACGGGTTCGCGCTCGGGGGCCTCAGCGTCGGTGAGCCGATCCCTGAGATGCACGCGACCTTCGCCACCATCGGCCCGCGGATGCCGGAGGACAAGCCGCGCTACGTGATGGGCATCGGGACCCCCGCCGATCTGCTCGCCGCCGTCCGCTCGGGCATCGACATGTTCGACTGCGTGATTCCGACCCGGCACGCTCGCAACGGCCAGCTGCTGACCTTTCGCGGCAAGGTCAACCTCCGCAACGCTCGCTACCGCGAGGACGACGCTCCGCCGGATCCCGACTGCGCCTGTCCGACCTGCAGCCGCTTCTCGCGGGCCTACCTGCGGCACTTGCATGTCCACGACGACCCGCTCTACGTGCGCTTGGCCAGCCTCCACAACCTGTTCTTCTTCCATCAGTGGGTGGCGGCGCTTCGGCAGGCGATCCGGGACCAGCGCTTCACCGAGGTCGCTGCGGCGCTGATGGCCGAGTCTGGTTAACTGCTCCACTGAGGGCGGCCTGCGGCCGTCCT
>CBFGLP010000350.1:0-5886 GCA_965649595.1 uncultured Myxococcales bacterium
CAGGTCTTAGGATTAACTCGCCCGCGCGCAGCACCCCGGGGAGCCACTGTTCGAGGAGGGAGCGCTCTCCATGATCGGAAAGGCTTCCCCCGTGCATTGCCCCGCTATGCGACCGAAGTCTCCCAATCCAGGAGCTCGCAGTAATCACCGGTGTGAACGCGTACCGATGAACAACAGTATAAACGCGTACGCCTCCACTATACTGGCAAAGACCGGGCGAGACAATCACGTCGAAATCATACACCCCGCGAATCCGCCCGGATCGAATCAATCGATCGGCAGCACGCGTGCCGCCTGCAAGATCGGCAGGTCCTGTGCTCCCCGATAGCTGCTCTCGAACACGATCCATCCGCCACCCGGACCGGCGAAGCGCGGCGTCAGATCGGCGCGATCGTTGTCCGTCATGCGCCGCGGCGTCGCGTTGGGCTGCGCGAGCGAGAGCAGCACGACCTCGCTCGCGCGCTCGGGCTGATCGATCGGCGCTTCACCGAAGCGCTGGATCCAGGCCGCCTGCGCTCCGGTCGGCGCGACGCTCAGCTCGAACGCGTCGGCCGGCAGGGTCGCTAGCGGCCTCACCGTGAACGCGTCGGCGGGCAGCTCGAGCGCGTCGGGGCGGGGGCTCTCGCCGACCTCGTGGACCAGCTCGCTCGGCGAAGCGCTCGAGATCAGCTCGACCAGGCGCGCGCCCGAGTCATCGTCGATGTGCAAGATCAGGCGGCGTGGATCGCCCGCGACGACGAACACGTCCAGCAATGCCGTCGACTCGCTGCCGCTGATCCGATCGATGGTCAGGATCGCCAGCTCGGGCGGGGCCTCGGACTTCTGCGCCGGCAACCCAAACCACACCAGCGCGTCGCGAGGCACCGACTCGACGCTCGGCGGCGGCTCGCTCGCTACCCCGGCGAGCGGTTCTTCGCTCGCCACGCTCGCAGTCAGCATCGCCGCGCGATCGAGCGTGCCCCGAGCGATCAGCAGATCGTCGGCGACCCACTGCGCCGATCGATCGAGCAGCGTCAACCCAGTCGGCGGTCCAAACCCACGAAAGCGAGCCTGGCGAAGATCCGCCCACGCGAGCTGGCCGTGCAGGATCTCGGCCGTACGACCCTGCGCGCGGGGCTTTCCAGGCTCACCGTCCCACAGCCGCCGCAGCTCACCGAGCGCCTCGAACCCACACCCTTGCTCGCCGCTGCGCGCCCATAGCTCCGCGACACCCCACTCGGTCGGGATCATGATCGCGTCGCCGGCCGGGGCGACGACGAAGCTCTTGTCGAGATCGAACACGTCGGGCAGCTCGGTGCAGATCGTCCGCTGCTGCGGGTCGATGCCGGTCAGCAGCTCGAAGCGGGCGGCTCGCGGGTTGCTGTCGAACTCGCGGCGCCGACCATCGCGGCTGCGCAGCGCGCCTGCGCGGGTAGCCAAGAGCAGCTCGCCACTCGCGAGCGGCCACGCGAGCACCTGCTCGTAAGCGCTCGCCAGCTCGGTCGGCGGCGGCTCGCCGCGCTCGCGCCGAGCGATGTCGGTCCAGGCCTCGATGTCGCGCTGCATCGCTCGCTGGGCGTCTTCGTACTCGCGCAGATCTTCGATCGTCCGAGCGCCGTCGAAGCGGATCATCAGCTCGTTGGTGGCGCTGCGTTGCTCGACCTTGTCGAGCTCCGGCTGCTCGAAGAGCGCGAAGAGCAGGCCGACCTGCTCGCGGGCGGGCGGCTCGTGCTGGATCGCCGCGACCGGGCCAGCGAAGGTCAGGTCGCCGGCGATGTCGCCGACGCTGATCACCGCGAAGCTGGCGTCGGCCGGGATCGCGGGATCGAAGCCGAGCCGCTCGAGCTCGGCCGCGTAGCGATGGCCCGGGACCAGATCGAGCGCGACGAACCCGTAGCCGCGCTGGTCGGCCAGCTCGAGCACCGCCGCGAGCCCGTCGAGCGAGCCGTCGAATTGCTGGCCTTCGCCGATCGCCTCGCCGAGGCCGAGCCCGACCGCGTCGAAGCCCAGCTCCTGCAGCCAAGGCGAGAGCTCGGGGCTCGGAGTGACGATCAGGACGCGGCCGGGATCGTCGGGCTCCCCCTTGCCGCCCCGACCGAGCATCCACCACGCGGCCGCGCCGATCAGACCCACACCCAGCGCCACACCGAGCACCCGAGCGATCGTCGGGCCACGGCGGGGAGCGACGAGCGACTGCTCGGCATCGCTGCTCATGCGGCGACCAATGTGGCACGCGCGCGCGAGGCTGCCTAGAGCACGAACGCTCGCGCCGAGGGGATCGAGCCGAGCGTCTCGATCACGACCGGGCTCTCGACGACGATCACTCGACCGTCGGCGCTGATCCGTGGCGTGAGCTCGCGGATCGGGTCAGCGTCGAGGCGCTGGACCTCGCCGATCTCCTGGTCGCCGAGCTCGGCGGTGTAGAGCCGGGCGTTGGCCTCGGGCTCGCGGGGATCGACGCCGGTCCACGCCGCCCGCCTCCCGTCACCGGAGATCGCCAGGGCGTCATAGGGACCGATCGCGCCGAGCGTGATCGTGACGAGCTCGGCCGGCTCGAGCACGATCGCCGCGTCGAGGGGCACGCTGCCCAGGCGCTCGAGCAAGGGCCCACTCGGTCCGGACGGGCCCAGCGACGTGGAAAGGCGGGCTCGGTGCACGCAGGGGCGCGGCTCGACGAGCTCGACTCGCCCGGCGGGGCACTGCTCGGTCAACAGGATCAGCCCGTCGCGGCCGGCCGGTCGCAGGTCGAGCAGGTTCGCCGCGGGATCGTCGGGTAGCAGGCCGGGAAAGACCGAGTGGAGGTCGAGCACGATCCGCGGTGCTCGCTGCGAATCATCTGGCTCGACCACCCCCGTGCGCAGCAACGTGACGATCGGCTCCAGCCGGTAGTCCTCCGCCTCGCCCAGCGAGCGCTCGCCGAGCACGGCCAAGACCTCGTCGTCGAGCCACCAAGGACCGGACGAGCGGGAGATGCCGTACAGGTGCAGCCCATGACGACCGTGCCGATCCCACCACCAGAGCATGTCGTCGTCGTAGCTCCAGGTCATCCGGCCAGCCGCGTTCGACTTGCCGAGCGCCCAGTCTCCGAGCTCGATTTTTCCTACTGGCTCGACCTTGCAGGTGCCGGCTGGGACCTCGACGAAGCGGTAGATCAAGACCGTCTCGTCCGAAGCCTGCTCGCGCAGCACGAGCGATCGGCCGTCAGGTGCGACGCTCAGCTCACCCGCGAAGGTCGTGGGCAGACCTTCGCAGGGGCGCCGCGCGGCGATCGGATCGCCGCCGCTCTCGAGCGCGTCGCGAGGCACGAACGAGAGCTCGCCGATCGGCTCGACTCGCAAGCTGGGCTCACGCTGGCGCTCGATCGCAATCACGACGGGCCGCCGCTCGATCAGGACGCCCCCGAGCACGGGCGCCGCCTGAACCCGCTCCCACGCGCCTCCGAGGCTGCCCGAGAGCGGACCCGGCCAGCGCCGCTCGAGCTGGTTCCAGGCGCGGTGCTCGAGCTCGAGCTCGGACACCTCGTCGAGGTCCGCCAGCGTTGGCGCGTCGGGTTGGTGCAGCCACGACCACAGCGCCAGCGCCAGCGCGACCACGAGCACCAGCCCCAAGGCCACGTAGCCACGCGTGGGGTGAGGCAGCCGCACCGGGTCGCTCATGTCCGCATGGTTTCATCCCCCTTCGTGGCCGTCCACCACGGATCATTGCTCGACCCCCGCTGTGCTCTGTACAAAGCCAGCGATGGCGTTCGCTCGACTCTCCCCGCTCTCTCTGCTCGCGCTACCCCTGCTGGTCTCGCTCGGCGGCTGCAAGGACAAGCAAGACTCGGGCTCGACCGAGCCGCTCGATCTGATCCCGGCCGACATCCAGGGGATCTATGGCCGGACCGGCGACGACGCCCCGGGCATGCAAGTCGACGCCAGCTCGGTTCGCTTTCGTCAGCTCAGCCTGGTCATCCACGCGGGCAAGATGGAGGGCAGCACCGTGCGGGTCGAGCGAGCGACACTGACCTGGGAGAACATGGACGAGAAGACCTGCAACGGCACGATCGCGCGCCAGGGCGATCGGCTGCTCTTCGACCTGTTCAACGATGCGGGCAAGAAGTGCGACCTCACGCTCGAGGCCGCCTGGCGGCGCTGGGAGCCGCTCGCGGGCATGCCCGAGGCCATGCAGGGCCGCTATGGCGTGCTGCTGATCGAGGACAAGGGCATGCGGCTCGAGCTCGACTGGGTCGCCACGCAGATGACCTTCGACGGGATCGTCGAGTTGCCCGACAGCAACGACGAGCGGACCGAGCTGTTGATCCAAAAGGCCAAGGTCGTGCCGGTTGGCGACGAGCAGGCCACCGGCCACGAGTGCGCAGGCACGATGAAGCTGGTCGAGGGCCAGCTCGAGACCGACTTTTGGGTGCCCCTCCACCTGCTGCCGACCAAGGAGCAGGAGGAGAAGCTCGACGAGGCCGGGCAGGCGGCCAAGCAAGCGCACATCGACGCTTGCAACGCGTGGGACGGCAGCGACGTCAAGTGGACCGTCGACGCGTCCAAGCTGCCCAAAGCGCCGATCGCCAACGCCAAGGCCACGCTGACGATCACGCCCGAGCTCGTCACGCTGAAGGGCAACGAGCTCGAGTGCGAGCAGCCGCTCCACCGCACGCAGAGCGTCGCGACCGGGGCGTTCTGGGCCGAAGGGCCGGGCGGCGAGCGGCTCTCGCTCGGCCGCGCCGAGCCGCTGCGCGTCAGCGAGGAGTGCAAGCTCAAGATCGAGGTCTATTGCCGCAACAACTACGGCGAGACCGAGACCGAGGCGATCGAGGGCTGCGTCACCGACACCGAGCGCAATCTGTGCCCCGGGGCGCTCTACCTGCGCGAGATCAGCGACGTCCGCTACAAGGTCGGGCTCGAGCCCGATTGGATAAATCAGGTCGCGTGCGTCGATACGATCGAAGACTTCGTGGTCGCGCAGAAATAGGTCGGGGGCTCGCCGATCCGACTCAGAAGCGATCGGCGCTCGCTTCCTTCCACATGCTCGCCCACGCGTGGGGCATCATGTCGCCGAGCAGGAGCTTCGGCTCCAGGTAGTCGAACAGCTCGGCGTAGTTCTTGGTCCGGTGAAAGTCGAGCCGCCGATGCAGGTGGCAGGGCCGCAGCTCCTCGGGCTTGTCGAAGCCCGACGCGCCGAGCAATTCGAGGAACGCGTGCACGGTCGCCTTTTGGAACCGGTAGACGCGCTCGGCCTTGTCCGGGACGTCGAGGCCAGCCACGAGCGAGGGGTTTTGCGTGGCGACGCCGGTCGGGCAGTCGTTGTTGTTGCAGCGGCGGGCCTGAATGCAGCCGAGCGCGAACATCATCGCCCGCGCGCTGTTGCAGGTGTCCGCACCGATAGCGATCAGGCGCGCGATGTCGAAGCCGGTCGAGACCTTGCCGCTGGCGATGACGCGGATCTGATCGCGCAGGCCGATGCCGATCAGCGCGTTGTGGACGAACACCAGACCCTCGGTCAGCGGCACGCCGACGCGGTTGGAGAACTCGAGCGGGGCAGCGCCGGTGCCACCTTCGGCTCCATCGACGGTGATGAAGTCCGGGACTAGGCCGGTCGCGAGCATGGCCTTGCAGATGCCGAGGAACTCGGTCTTGCGGCCGATGCAGAGCTTGAACCCGACCGGCTTGCCGCCGGACAGCTCGCGCAGGTTGGTGACGAACTCGAGCAAGCCACGTGGCGTATCGAAGGCCTTGTGGGCGGGCGGCGAGATCACGTCTTGGCCGAGCGGCACGCCGCGAATCTCGGCGATCTCGCGGGTCAGCTTGCTGGCGGGGAGGATGCCGCCGTGGCCCGGCTTTGCGCCCTGGCTGAGCTTGACCTCGATCATCTTCACTTGGGTGGTGCGCGAGCGCTCGGCGAACTTGTCCGGAT
>CBFGLP010000351.1:0-14876 GCA_965649595.1 uncultured Myxococcales bacterium
ACTTGCCGCCGTGCTCGTACTGCGCCTCGCCGAGGAACTCGACCTCGATGTGCTCGAAGCGCTCGCGCTCGGCCGAGAAGCTCGAGTAGGTGGCGCTGACCGGCTGGCCGCTCGTCTTCCACTGCTCGAGCAGCTCGAAGTAGAGCGCGAGCGAGCTGCGGTAGTCGGGCGGCAACGTGAACTCGCGCGAGTCCTTGCGGTCGGGGCCTTCGTAGCGGCTGACGATCTTGTCGCCTTCGCGCGTGATCGTGCGGGTGATCGTGATGCCGGCCTCGCGCTCGACCTCGACCTCGGACACGAACTCGTGGTTCGCATCGTAGACGCTGACCGACTCGGTGATCGTATTGAAGGTCGCGTCGGCGCCTCCGCCTTGCCGAGTCATCGAGAAGGTCACGCGCTCGTGGCTGGTCCAGGTGCCGTCTTCGGCCTTCTCGAGCCGGGTCTCGACCATGCCGAGCGTCTGGCCGGCGATCTGGATCGCGAGGATTCGCTCGACGACCTCGGCGTCGCTGCTCGAGGCGCTCTCGGTCGAGCGCGTGGGGCCGTCCTCGGTCGGCGGAACGCTGGGGCACCCGCTCGCGAGCAGCAGGAAGAGCGGGGTCAGCAGCGCGAGGCCGCGGGCTCGAGCACGGACGGGCAGGCGTGGCACCGTGCAAAGGTGACAGCGGGTTGGGGAGGGGTCCAGCGGCGGGTCAAAAGCAACAAAGCTGGTTCCGTCAGCTCCGAGGATGGCTGACCTGGTGCGAGAATGGCGCCGCCGGGCGTTTTCGCGCATGGCTCGGGTAAGCTCACCGTAAAACCGCAAAGCCGCCGCAAAGATCAGCGCTCGGGAGTGAAAACAAATCCTGGCGTCGGACGTCTGGGCGGCGCGATGGCCCTGCGCTTCTCGGCGATCACCCTGTCCGTGCTCTCCTGCTCTCTGCTCTCCTTGGGGGCCCTTGGCGCGCTTGCGATGCCGAGCGATGTCGAGGGCCGCTCGCCACCTCCGGACGCGGAGTTCCTCGATCACCACTTCATCGAGGAGCCCTTCTTCGGCCCGGCGTTCGTGCCGGACTTTCGTATCGAGGGCATGCCGCTAGGCAAGGCGAAGGCGCCCAGCAGCGGCCCGCACCCTGGCAGTCGTGGAGGTACGGTGGTCGCCGACGGCCGCGGTGTCCTGGTCCTCGATCGTGACAGCGGCACGTTGGTCCGCACCGACCGCGATGGTCAGCCGCTCGCGCGCCTCGAGCTCCACTCGCACGCCGGCGAGCTGGTCTGGAATGGCAGTGATCGCGTGTATGTGGCCGATCGCACCGACGACCGGGTGGCCGTGGTCGACCCAGGTGATGCGAGCGGCACGGGCTTGAAGGTGATCGACGGCGTGAAGATCCACGAGCCGCACGGGCTCGCGCTGACGCCGGATGGCAAGACCCTGCTGGTCACGAGCGTCGCCGATCACCAGCTGGTCGCAATCGATACGCAGACTCTGAGCGAGCGCTGGCGCTACGACATCGGCCAGGAGCCGCGCGCGGTCGCGGTCTCGCCCGACGGCCGCCAGGCGATGGTCGGGTTCCTCTCGACCGGCGCGATCGCGATGGTCGATCTGAGCGGGACCAGCCCGAGCGCCAGCTACGTGGCCCTCGACCCGGCGCTCAGCAGCAGCGTCGACGTGTTCTCGGGCAGCTCGTTCAACGAGATGGGCATGCCAGTCGCACCAACCGGTGACGTCGGGCGTCGCTTCGCCCGCAACGTGTTCGCGATCGGCTACATCGGCGATGGGCTGGTCGTGGCCCCGCACCAGCTCAGCACGCCGCACCAGCCGAGCTTCGGTGGCGAGAGCCTCGAGACCTACGGTGGCGGCGGGGGCTTCCTCGCTCCGATCACTCACCGCGTGGCGATGATCGACAGCGAGCAGGCGCTCGCGCCCAAGCTCGCGTTCGCGGAGATCGGTGCCCACCAGCCGCGCGCGATCGCTTACGACCTCGCCAGCGACACGCTCTACGTGGCCGGCTACGGCGATGATCGGGTGCTGGCGATCGCCGAGGTCTCGCAGAGCACGATGCACCTGGCTTGGACGACCAGCGTGGCGCAGAGCGGCAGCTGTGCGCCCGATGGGCTGGCGGTCGAGGGCGACACGCTCTACGTCCACTGCGAGCTCGGTCGCCGACTGGTCGAGATCGACGTGAAGGACAGCTCGCAGACCGATCCCAACACCGGCCTGCCCGGACCGCAGTCGGTCGCCGGACCCGAGCTGGCCTCGAGCACGCTCTCGGCCGCCGAGCAGCGCGGCGCCGATCTGTTCCGCCGCGGCCGCGATCATCGGGTCTCGACCGGCGGCTTCATGGCCTGCGCGAGCTGTCACCCGGAGGGGCGCGCCGACGGCCTGTCATGGCGGATCGAGGGCCACAACCTTCAGACGCCGATGCTCTCGGGGCGCCTCGTCGGCACGCACCCCTTCAAGTGGGACGGCAAGGACAAGGATCTCGAGACCAGCTTGACCGCCACCGTCGGGCGGCTCGGCGGCAGCGGGCTGACCCCGGCTGACGTGGCCGACCTTCAGGCGTTCCTCGAGCAGCTGCCCAAGCCCGAGGCTCCGACCGCCGACTCGGCCGCGATCGCACGCGGGCGCGAGCTGTTCGAGAGCGAGGACACGGCCTGCGCGGCCTGCCACGAGGGCTCGAAATTGGCCGACGGCCAGCAGCACGACCTCGGCACCAACCTCGCGACCGTCGACACGCCCTCGCTGATCGGGCTCGCCCACTCGGCCCCCTACTATCACGATGGCAGCGCGCGGACGCTGCGGGCCCTGCTGACCGACAAGGCCAACGTGCACGGGATGGGCAAGACCTCGCACCTCAGCGAGGAGCAGATCGCCGATCTGACGGCGTACCTCGAGTCGATCTGACAGCGCAGGGCTTCATCGGCCCGTCCGGGCCGAAGGGCATTCGGATCGGGCCTCGGGCGTTGCCGTCCAGGCCCGATCCTCGCGATCGTTACCTGTCTCGCACCCGACCACCGCCATGCACTCGCGCACGCTCGTCCTCGGCCTCGCTCTGCTCGTGACCGCTTGCAAGCCCAGCTCGGGCTCGACGACCAAGCCCGACGAGGGCGGGTCGGATCGCGAGCGGGGGAGCGCCGAGGCCAAGGGCGCGACCAAGCAAGCCCAGCCGGTCGTGTTCGACAGCGAGGGCACGCCCCACTCCGCGCCGCTGACCCAGATCGCGCTCAGCCCCGACGGCCGCGCGGCGCTCAGCCGCGACACGGCCGGCGGTGTTCGGTTCTGGGCGAGCCTCGACGGCGCCTCGGAGCCGCGCTTGGTCCCGATCCGCGACCCTCGCTCGATGGCGCTCGCGTCCGACGGCAAGGGCGGATGGGTGGCCGCGCTCGTCGACGCGGCCGGTGGTGCGCGGATCATCGCGATCACTGCCGAAGGCGGGATGCAGCCGCTGGCCAGCTTGCCGCCGATGGCGATGATCTCCGAGATGAAGGTGCTGCCCGGCGGCGAGCGGCTGCTCGCGGTCGGGAGCGATCACGTCGTCCGGCTCTACGATCGCCAAGCCAAGCAGCTGGCCGAGCTCGATCGCGCCGGGCTGCGTCCGATCCAGCTGCGCTTGGCTCCTTCGGTCTCAGGCGGACCGACTAAGACGAGCTTGGCGGAGGGTGGCGTGCAGGCCTTCGCGATCACGGCCGGAGAGTTCGACGCGAGCGGCCACTTCGCTGTCGAGGTACTGCCGCTCGTGCTCGGCGACAAGTCGATCGAGATCGCCGCCGAGCGCCGGACGATCCTGGTCGACGGGCCGCCAACCGCCGACAACCCGACGATCTCGCCCGACGGTCGCACGATCGTGTTCTTGCAGCAGCAGCGCAGCGTCAGCGGGACCTGGAAGGTCCACGCGATGCAGCTCGCCGACGGCCGCTCGACCTCCGTCGACCTCGAGCTCGTCGGCGTGCAGCCGCTGATCGGGCTCCTGCCTGGCGGGCGCGTGCTGGTCGACGACGGCAGCGGGCTCGGGCGCATCGCCGACTTGGCCAACAAGCGGGTCGAGGTCACGCCGCTGCGCTCGAGCCCGACCATCAACCATCTCGCGTCGGTCTACGCCGGCTCGGTCCGAGTCGCGCCCTCGACGACCTGGTTGGCGGTCCACGAGCTCGAGCGCGACGAGATGACCTACCTCGGCTACGACTCGATCAGCGTGACCCATGCCGGGATCTCGTCCGAGGGGGATCGGGTCGCGTGGGCGCTCGGCGATCGAATCTTGGTCGAGACGATCGCCGACAACCAGGCCGTCCAGGTCCCGCAGCCGCAGCCGATGGGGGTCCGCTTCGTCGAGTTCGTCGACGCCGATCACCTCGTCACGCTCGACTGGTCCGGCGGCGCGCAGGTGATCGACTGGCGCGACGGCGAGGTCCGCAGCTCCGCCGACATCGGCCACAACGTCAGCATGGCCCAGCTGGTCCGCCGCGAGGGCGGCGAGGCGGTGATGGTCGTGCGGACCGGGCTGTGGGCGAACCCGCTCGTGATGGAGCTGCTGCCAAACCAGCAGATCGGTGAGCGTCACCTGATCTACGGCAGCACCAATTGGGTCGGCGTGATCTCGCCGAGCGATCGGCCGTTCGAGGATTGGGGGGTATGGACGGTCGACGGGAGCGGGAGCCTGCGTCGCTTCACGCTCGCGCTGCTGCGCGAGGGGATGGACACCAAGCAGATGCTCGGGCCTGGCGAGACGCTCGGCGAGGGCATCCCCGAGCAGATGATCATGGACGTGGACGGCCGCCGCTGGTGGATCCGCACCGAGGGCGTGCGCCCCCGCCTGCACCGCAGCAAGGGCTCGCAGGACGACAGCTTGCTGCTGCCGAGCGGGTTCGTGGCGATGATGCAGGCCAGCCCCGACGGCCGACGGATCGCGATCGTGCAGCAGCGCGATCCCGGCCAAGTGGTCACTGTCTACGACACCGACAGCCTGCAGCCGCTGTGGGCTCAGCCGGTCTCGACCGTCAACGGGTTGGGCTGGTCCGACGACGACGGCGAGCTGGCGGTCGCGGCTCAATTCGCCGGCGGCGTAGTGTTCGACGTCGGCTCGGGCGAGGTCGCTACCTCGCGCTGTGGGCTCGGCTTCAAGGTCGTGCACACGCCACCCTTCGCGGGTGGATTCTTCAATCAGCTCAGCGTCTGCGAGCTCTAGCTCTAGTAGTCCCGCTGGCCGGGTCGCTGTCCAACCCGCCGCGAGTATGCGCGATGCAGACTCGTCGCTGGGGTGATCAAAAGACCATCATGGGATGGCGAGGTGATGTAGGGGCAATCGAAGGTTGAGATCCACATCGAAGGTCGAGCCCGACCAAGGTCGGGGATGACGACGAGGTTCGATGCTGGCAGACAGACCTGCAGGCCGAGCTTCGTCGACCCCACCGCTGACCGAGCCCCGCGCATGCACTCGACCCATCGCACCGTCGCCCTGGTCGTCGATCGCGATCGCGAGCACCAGGAGCTGAGCGCCGAGATCCTCGAGTCGCTCGGTCACGAGGTCCACGTCGCCGCGTCGCAGCGCGAGGCCGAGGAGCGGCTCGACGGAACGCTCTACGACTACACGCTCGTCGATCTCGAGCTGCCCTATACGAGCGGGCGCGATCCGAGGATCGAGCGCGGCCTCAACCTGATCAGCCACGTGGTCAAGCTGCCGCTCGCGCGGCGACCGGGGATCATCGCCACGACTGCGCTCGGTCATGATCACGTGCTGTGTCGCCGCGCCTTTCATGCCGGGGCCGACGACTTCATCAAGAAGCCCTACGCGAGCGAGTCCGAGTGGCCAGCCCCGCGGGTGCGACGGCTGCTCGAGCGACGCTCACAGCGGCTGCGGCCGAGCCTCGTCATCGAGCCGGAGCCGAGCGCCGAGCTAGAGCTGTCGAGCGTCCACTCGTCGGTCCTGCTGCGGGTCGAAGCCGAGATCCGACTGATCGGCAGCGAGCATCGTCGCCGCTGCGAGCTCGAGATCGACGGCCGCTCGGTGCTCCTGCCTCGTCAGCAGTTCCGCTTGTTCGCGCACCTGTGCGCGCACGCCTGCACCCACCCCGGCGAGTTCCTGCCGATCCGCTCGATCCCGGGCTTCGCGAGTGGTCACCGCCAAGCGCTCGGACGCGTGCGCCAAGCGTTTCAGAGCCAGCTCCCGGGCGCGTGGCCCCGCTTGGCCGAGCGCGACGGCCACGGCGGCGTGCGCCTGCGCGTGCACGCGCGAGACATCCGGATCGAGCCGACGATGTGGATGCTTCAGCAGGAGCTCGCCGAGCTGTTCGAGTCGCCGGCCGAGGCCGCTCAGTAGTGCACGTTCGGGTCGCTCTTGCGAAGCTCGACCCAGATCTGCAGCACGCGGGTCCAATCGGCGAAGTCACCGTCGGGCGGCATGTAGTAGCGCGGGGAAATGTAGAAGTACCCGTCGCCCTTCCCGACCGGAGGGAGGAAGTAGCGCCCGCGCTCGGCCCAGTACTCGCGGCAGAGCGTGATGTCGCTGATGTTGCCGCTCATCCCGTTGGTGCCCTGTCGCTCGGCCGGCAGCAGCGGCCGGACCAAGGGCGGGAGCGAGAGCAAGGCGAACGCGACCAGCCCGGAGACGACCGCGAGCACGCGCAGCGGATAGTCGTGCACGCGACAGGCCTTGCGCAGGAACTCGCGCAGGCTCGGGATCAGCTGCGCCACCCGGACCAGCAAGCCGCTGCCGAGGTAGAGCCAGACCCAGAACGAGGTAAAGAAGCTCGAGAAGATGTAGATCCCCGAGACGTCGTAGTTGAGCGTCCCCGGCGGGGTCGAGAAGGTCAGGCCGGCGATCGCGATGTCGAGCATGCGCGAGAAGGTGAAGGTCTCGCGGCTCAGGCAGCCGACGGTGTGGAGCGCCTGCTCGGGGATCAGCGGCAGCAGCAGCCAGCCCGAGAGCCACAGGAAGCAAAACACGATCGACGCGGTCGCGATCACGTCGACGGCCAGCCACACGAGCTTGCCGAGCAACGAGTGAGTCTGGCTCATGCGCCCGAGCACCCACCGGCTCTGGGCCAGCGAGAGGTAGTCGGGGATGATGTTGGTGACGACCGTGGCGCTGCCGTAGATGATCACGAGCAGGGCGGTGTTGGCCTCCATCGGCGGCGGATCCGAGAGCCCGCCCTTGTTGGCCAGCCAGACCACGAACGCGGCGACCAACGCGAGGAACGAGGCCAAGGCCGAGCGCCAGAAATTGGGCAGGTAGAGCTCGCCGCCGAGCCAGCGCGGGATCGCGATCGTCCGAGTGCGGAACAGCGCGTCGAACCACTCGATGAACGCCCGCGGCAGCGCGTCGACCCGAACGTCGGCGCGCACGTCATCGATCAGCCAGCTGCCCAGCTCGCGCCGACGGTCACGCGCGAGCACCCGATCGCCCAGCACGAACAGACTCACGACGAAGCCGACGACGGCGAGACAGGCGATCAGCCGATCCATGGTCCCGATGGTACGAGCTATCCGATCGAGGCGCACGATCGCCCCAAGCCTGGCGGTGCTGCTGTCCGAGAACCCAGCTCACGGTAGCTTTGGTCGAACCTGGGTCCAGGTACGGTGAGGTCTCGCGAGCCACGAGCTCGCTCGCGCGAGCCGTCGAGGCGAGCTGGCCTGGCAAACTCGTGGCGTGAGCGAGCGGGTCTATCGAGTTTGCGAGCGGGGCGATTGGCTACGGGCGGAGGCGTCGAACGTGGTTCCACGAGCGGCTCACGACGAGCGCGACGGCTTCCTCCACATGTCGACGGCGGAGCAGCTCGCGGGCACGCTCGCGCGCCACTATGCGGGTCGCAGCGATCTGGTCGTGCTGACCGTCGCGCTCGAGCGCTTGCCCGCTGCGAGCGTCCGGTGGGAGCCGGCCAAGGCGCTCAAGCCCTATCCGCACCTTTACGCCGAGCTGCCACGCAGCGCCGTGATCGCTGTCGAGCCGCTGCCGCTCGACGAGCTGGGGGTGCACCGGCTGCCCGAGGCGATCGAGCGGGCGCTTCGACGATCGTCGGACGCCGGCGAACCGGCGGTCCAGACGATCGACGTGCTGGTCCGCTGGAACGACGAGGGCTTCGCCGAGCTCGAGTATCCTCAGCGCACGCGGATCGAGGACGAGGCGACGATCTATGCCTGGGAGGCGCTGCTCGACCGTCGGCTCTCGGCGATCGTCGAGGCGCGGGGCGAGAAGGTCCCGATCGTGGTGCGGCTCGACAACCTGTGGGTCTCGCCCAAGCTCGAGCGCCGCTACGTCGAGTTGGCCGACAAGATCGTCTCGCGCTGGGTGACCAAGCTGGCCCGCTGGGGCTCGCGCGAGCCGATCACGAACTTCATCGCCCGCGCGAACGAGCAGCGCGATTTGCCGAGCAACGTGTTCGCCTCGCGCGATGCCGCGATCGAATTCGTGCTCGGGCGTCGATAGAGTTGTTCGGCTCACCGAGCTTGCTCGGCACGAACGAGGTCGATCCGCGCGCCTGCCCAGCAGATATGCTCGGGCCCATGCGTGTCGCCTGGTCGCTCGTTGGTGCGTTGGTCATTGCCTCGGGTGGGGCCCTCGGTTGCGTCGACTCGACGGTCGACGATGGCGGGGACACCCAGCTCGCAGACGAGCTCGGGGACGAGACCGGCGACGGCGATGGCGATGAGAGCGAGTCGGCCGGCACCGGCACCGGCACGAGCACCGATACTGACGACGCCACGACCGGGGATGGTGACGGGGACCCCACGGACACGACCGCTGGTGATAGCGACGGTGATCCGGACACCAGCACGGACACCGACACGGGCGACCCGGGCAACCCCTACGACGCAGCCGCCGAGCACTGCGTCGCGGTGATCAACATGTATCGAGCGACCCTCGACCTCGCGCCGCTCGAGCGCTGGACCGACGCCGAGGAGTGCTCGAATGGCGAGGCCGAGAGCGACGCGATGACCAACACCCCGCACGGGGCGTTCGGAACCTGTGGCGAGTGGGCGCAAAACGAGTGCCCCGGCTGGCCGGGACCGCCCGAGCAGCTGCTCGACGGTTGCCTCGCCGCGATGTGGGCCGAAGGCCCCGGCGAGGACTTTCAGCAGCACGGCCACTACATCAACATGAGCAACCCGAGCTATACGCGGGTGGCTTGCGGCTTCCATCAGACGGGCCAAGGCGACTACTGGGCGGTGCAGAATTTCCAATAGTCCGATTATGATTGGCCCATGCCGAAGCGCGCCCTGCTGCTCCCTCTCACGCTCGTGCTCGTGCTCGCCGCTTGTGACGAGGGCGGCGAGGACGACGGTACTCCTGCCGACGAGGCTGGCGAGGCCGACGAGGCCGACGATGGTGCGAGCGAAGGCAGCGACGAGGGCAATGCCGACGACGCCGCGCAGCTCTGCGTCGACACAATCAACATGTACCGAGCGACCCTCGATCTCGCGCCGCTCGAGCGCTGGACCGACGCCGAGTCCTGCTCCGACGACGAGGCCGAGAGCGACTCGATGACCGGGACACCGCACGGTGCGTTTGGCATGTGCGGCGAGTTCGCTCAGAACGAGTGCCCGGGCTGGCCTGGGCCGCCGGAGCAGATGATCGTCGACTGCCTCGCGCTGATGTGGGCCGAAGGTCCCGGCGAGGACTTCCAGACCCACGGGCACTACATCAACATGAGCAACCCGAGCTACACGATGGTCGCCTGCGGCTTCCATGAGACCGCCGAGGGCTCGTGGTGGGCCGTGCAGAACTTCAAGTAGACTGCGCGCATGCCCATCGCAGACGAACCGCTCGTGCTCGACCTCGGCCAAGACGGCCCCAAGGTGTGGATGGAGGCCGTGCCGCCGATCATGCGCGAGCACGGCTCGGCGATGACCCCGAGCGTGCACGGGCGGCGAGTCGATGGGATCTCGACCACGCAGCTCGGCGAGGCGATCAAGGCCGTCGCCAAGCGGCTGCGCGAGGAGCTGCACGACACCGATCCCGAGGAGGTCAGCCTCGGCTTCGGGCTGAGCGTCGACACCAGCGGGCGGATCCTGATCGGCGCGACCGGGACCTTGCGCGTGCAGATCCGCTGGGGGCGGCCGGACGCCAAGGAAGACACCTGAGTCAGCTGTCGGCCAGCGCAGCGCGTGCTGCTTCGCGGACCGAGCGGCGCTCGTGCTCGTCGCGCTCGAGGGCCACCAAGCGAGCTCGTGCGCTGCGAGGATCGACGCCCTCGCAAGCGAGCTCTCGCGTGCCGCTCTCGCAGTCCCACAGGCCCTCGAAGAGCAGCGCTTGCACGTCTGGGCGCTCGGCGTGCGGCAGCAGGGCCGCGCACGCACGCTCGCGGGCGAACGAGTAGTCGATCGTGCAGTAGACCTCGCGCAGCAGATCGATCGACTCGGGCGCGGCGAGCCGGTCGAGCGCCTCGAGGATCGAGCAGAGCCGATAGATCTCGTGCTTGGCCAACGCGAGCGCGCCGGCCTCGTCGAGCATCGGGCGATCGTCCGGCTCGGCGTGCCGGATCAGGATCCGCTCGCCAGCCAAGCTCAGCGGCCAATCCGCGTGAAACCACTGCCGGGCCGGCGCGAGCGTCAGCGCGGGAGGGAGCGCGTCGAGGTAACTCAACCAGGTCCGACGCTGACGGTGGTTTGTTCGCTGGGGTGGGGGCAGCTCGGACTCCGAGCGCAGGAACGCTTCGGCCTCGGGCATCAGCGCGGCGTGGCCGAGCTCGCCGAGGCGCCGGGCGGCGAGCAGCTGGCGCTTGTCGGTCGTCGAGGTCGCGATCGCCACGAGCTCGGGGATGCCGAACGCGGGATCGAGCGTGAGCCTCGGCCGCGGAGCGCTGGGCTCGAGCGGCGCGAGCGTGCGTCCGGCGAGCGCATACACCTGAGACGCGAACGACCAGCCGCCGATGTCGTCGAGCTCGACGTAGGTCTCGGCTCGCGCCCGAACGCGCTCGACCACGGCTGCGAGCGCGTCCGCTCGGCCGCGCCAGGCCAGCTGGATCAGCACGTAGCGAGCCAGCCACACGTCGTCGAGATCGCGGCCGCTGATCGCGTCGACGATCGGCCGTGAATCAGCGTCGAGCGCCAGCAGGAGCGACGCGTAATAGTCGTCGCGCGACTCGATCTGGCGATCCCAGCGGGGATCTTCGACGATGCAGCGCAGCACCGAATCGATGGCCCGCGAGCCGAGCTCGCGTGCAGCGATCCACCCAGCGCCGCGTCCGTGGGCGAGCAGGGCGTCGAGGTCTGTGTCAGCCACGCTCACGCTCGCCCGGCGAAGGGATCGCATGGACTCAGGGTAACACCGAACTTGGCGCCATCCTGCCGCATGCCCAGCGCATCGCTGGCTCGTCGCGTGGCCGAGCTACGCGAGTCGGCAGCGGGCGTGCACACGCACGCCCTGCTGCGCGAACAACATCAGCACATGGGCTGAGTCGAGCTCACTGCGGGTTGACGACCGCGTTGAGGCCACCGCCGGTCATGTCGGAGTAGGTGTAGTGATCGCCGACGATCAGCACCATCTCCTTGTCGTAGGTCTCGGGGTGGATCTTCCACGCCCAGCCGGCCTGGTCGACCATCCACACGTAGCCCTCGACGTCGATGCTCACGCCGACCGGCGTGCTGCACTGGTTCTGGAAGTCAGCCGCGCTGTGGAACTTGATCACGGCCTTGGTCTCCGCGTCGATCTGCATGAGGCCGCACGGACCGTTCGAGGCGACCCAGATGTTGCCCGCGCTGTCGGCCGCGACGCCGCGGTAGCAGGCGCTGGTGCCGGGCACCGCGCTGAACTGCTCGGTCATCGCGTCGAAGGTCGTGACCGGGCCCGAGCAGCCGCCGAACCACGCGTTGCCCTCGAAGTCGACGGTCATGCCGTAGGACTCGGTGCCGACGGGCATCGTCCAGCGATCGAGCTGGAGGCTCTCGGTGTTGAGCCGGAACACCTCTCCGCGCAGGGCCGTGAACCACACGTTGCCCTTGCCGTCATAGGCGGCGCCGTAGGGCGGGTACTCCGACCAGCCCTGGTTCCAGTTGTTGATGTCGACGACCTCCTCGACGGTGCCGGTGACCGGGTCGAGCCGGCCCATGTGGGCCTGAGTCGCGATGTTGCCGTGCCAGCCGACCCAGATCTTGGGGTTCTCGTACTGGCAGGTCAGCGGGTTGAGCACGCCGGGGTCGAAGGTCATGCCGCGCGGGCCCGACTGGATGCCTGGGCCGACGTCGGGCAGGTCGGTCTTCCACAGCACACACTCGTCCTGGCCCCACGCCTTGAGGTCGTTCTTGTTCTGCGACGTGGTGATCACCCCGTCGTTGTTGGCGTCGATGCAGTCGTCCTCGACCGCCGCGATCAAGGTGACGCTGCCGTCGTTGCGGTTGCCGACCAGCGCGAAGCGGCCATCGAGGCTGACCGTCGTGCGCGAGGGATCCATCAGGTACTGCCCGGCCGGGCCCGTGCGATAGCGGCCCTCCTCGATCAGCGTGGTCGTGTTGACCTTCGAGACGCTGCCCTCGTCGCTGTTCGCGACCCACAGGTAGCTGTAATCGAAGCCCATGTTGCCGCCGCCCTGGCAGGCGTCGCCGTCGCCATCGCCGGTCGTGGTGTCACCGTCACCGGTCGTGTCGGCCGTATCGCCGTCGCCATCACCAGTGGCCGTGTCACCGTCGCCATCGCCGGTGGCCGTGTCGCCATCACCATCGCCCGCCGTGGTCTCACCATTGGTGGTCTCTTCGGCGGTCGTCGAGGCCTCGTCGGCCGACTCTTCGGCCTCTTCGGTGTTGGTCGACGTCGTCGCCTCCGTGGTGTCGGTGCCGACCTCGTCGTCGTTACCCGTGCCGTCATCTCCACACGCGGGCGAGAGTGCGAGCAGGAAGGGCAGTCCAAGCAGCGTGATGGTAGTGGCGCGAGTACGAAGCATCGCGCCACGATACCAGGGTTCTCCCGGGTCATGAGCCAAAGGTCGCGGGAGAACCCTCGCTCTCGACCCGGGAAACCTCTCTTATTCGGCTCGCTAGCCAACCCGGCGATATGCCGAAGTTGCGGATCTCCCCCTAGCCTCAGGCCGCAACCGGCCTGTCGAGGTCGCTGAGGTCGGGCTCGACGTAGATCCAGCGCGCCTCGGGGCACTTGCCGCGCAAGCGCGCCTCGAACTCGTTGATCAGCCGGCTGACATCGAGGGCGCTCAGGCCCGGCTCGCACTTGATCTTGATCGCGACGAGGACCTCGCCGGGGCCTTGCTGCATCGTGATGCAGCTGATCACGTGGTGAACGCGGGAATCGACGCGGGCCAGCTCGTCGGCAGCCTTGCCGATCTCCGGGTCCGCTGCCTCGCCGACGAGCAGCGACTTGACCTCGACCGCGAGGAACACCGCGACGGCGATCAGGACCACGCCAACCAGCAGCGAGCCGATCGCGTCGAAGCGGGTGTCGCCGGTTGCCATGGTCACCGCGATCGAGGCCAGCGCGATCGCGAGGCCGAGCACGGCCGCCGAGTTCTCGCCGAACACGACCACGAGGTCGCTGTCCTTGGTCTCGCGCAGGAACTGGAAGAAGGGCTTGGTCCCGCGCCGCTGGTTGAGCTCCTTGATGTTGCCGAACGTCGCCCAGCCCTCGAGCAGCAGCGAGGCCGCCAAGATCCCGATCGCCCACTCGACGTGATCGACCGGCTCGGGCTCCATCAGCTTGTGGATGCCCTCGTAGACCGAGAACACGCCGCCGCCGGTGAACAGCAGGAGCGCGACCATGAACGACCAGAAGTAGACGTTGCGGCCGTAGCCGAGCGGGTGCTTGTCATCGGCGGGCTGCTGGCCCTGCTTGACGCCCCACAAGAGCAGCAGCTGGTTGCCGCAGTCGGCCGCCGAGTGGATGCCCTCGGCCAGCATCGAGCCCGACTTGGTGAACACCGCGGCGGTGAGCTTGGCGAGGGCGATGACCGAGTTGACGACCAGGCTCTGGATGATGTGGGAGACTCCGTGTCCACCGGCGCTCATGGCGGCGAAGCTATCACGAAGCTTGTCGGCCAATTCGTTCGCGAGCGCGCCTCCGCACCCCGAGCAAGCTCAGCAGGACCAGCGCTCCCCAGGCGTGGGGCGGTTTCGATTCCGTCGAGCAAGCGCAGCCACCCTCGTCGTCGCCAGCCGGTCCTCCATCGGTCTCGCCGACCTCGTCCTCGCCCGTGCCCGTATCGCTCTCGCTGTCTGTGTCCGTGCCCGCTTCGTCGGTAGTATCGCCACCCTCGTCGCTGCTCAGACCGGTCAGCGGCACGCTCGCGACCGCCTCGCCCAGCACGATCGGCTGGCTCCCACCCACGCCCGCGAACGCGTCGACGACCGCCTGCCCGGCGTCGTTGAGCTGGTTGTCGCTCACGAGCGTGTCGAGGTACTCGCTGGTGTTCACCCAATAGAGCAGCCGCACGCGCAGCTCGAGCTCGTCGGGCTCACCGGGCGTCGCGTCGACTACGTCCGTGGGCGGAAAGCCGTAGCTGGTCGAGTCCCAGTGCGGCCAGGTCTGATCGTCTTGCAGCACGTAGCGATCGCTGACCGGATCGGTCTCGAGATCCTGGACCAGCCCCTTGGGCGGGATCCGGTTGTCGATCACCCAATGGTCATTGAGCAGCAGATGAAAGGTTGTCCCGTCGGCGAAGCGCTCGGCGATCGCCTCGTAGCGACGGACCTGGGGATCCGCCTCGATCACCCCGGTCTGCGCGTCCCACAGGCCCGAGCTCCAGACCGGCTCGCCTAGGTAGGTGGCGCTGACCTCGATCCACATGACCCGGCCCTCGCTGTAGCCGCTCGGCAGCTTGTGACCGGTGTTGTTGGTGACCGTGACCGGCAGCGCGGGCAGGCCCTCGGCGAGATCGACCTGCGCGGGGAACTCGACCTCGAGCGTGGCTGCGGTCTGGACGAATTCCTCGGTCCACGCGATCGACTCGTCGAAGCGCCAGTC
>CBFGLP010000352.1:0-2871 GCA_965649595.1 uncultured Myxococcales bacterium
CGGCGCCACGGTGATCCTGGCGATGGCCGCCGGCCGGAAGGCGGCGGCGTTCATCAGCGCCGAGGGGCTGATCGCGACCAACCACCACTGCGCCTACGGGGCGCTGCAGGCCAACTCGTCGGTCGAGCACGACTACTTGAAAGACGGCTTCTTGGCCAAGACCCGCGCCGACGAGCTGCCGGCCAAGGGCACGAAGGTCAAGGTGCTGCGCTCGGTCACCGACGTCACGGCGCAGATCGAGGCAGCGGTCGAGGGCATCACGAACGACGTGGAGCGGGCGTCGACGCTCGACAAGACGATCAAGCAGATCGTCGAGCAGTGCGAGGCGCCCGCGAGCCCCGAGGCCGGGCCGAGCCACGTGCACTGCAAGGTCGCCTCGTTCTTCGGTGGCTCGCTCTACGAGCTGCACTCCTACGTCGAGCTCGGCGACGTGCGGCTGGTCTATGCCCCGCCCGCGGCGATCGGCGAGTACGGAGGCGAGACCGACAACTGGATGTGGCCGCGACACACCGGCGACTTTTCGCTGCTGCGCGCGTACGCTGGCCCCGACGGACAGCCGGCCGCGTTCGCCGAGGGCAACGTGCCCTACGAGCCCGCGCAGTGGCTAAAGCCCGCGCCCGAAGGGGTCGAGCCGGGCCAGTTCGTGGCGGTGCTCGGCTACCCGGGCGTGACCGATCGGCACCTGTGGGCCGCGGAGGTCCAGCGCCACTACGAGCAGTTCCTGCCGCTGCGAGCGTCGATCTACGCCGAGTGGATCGCGATCCTCGAAGCCGCGGGCAAGACCGATCCCGCGGTCGCGATCAAGGTCGCCGCGACCAAGAAGAGCCTGGCCAACCGCGAGAAGAACGCCCGCGGCAAGCTCGACGGGTTGAAGCGGATGAACCTGATCGACACCCGCGTGGCCGAGGACGCCCGGCTCGCGCAGAAGGATGAGGCCGCCAAGGCGGTGCTCGACGCCCTCGAGCAGATCAGCGCGGCGAGGCGCGAGCGGGCCGAGCGGGCGTTCCTGCTCGAGAACCTGGCCAACGGCCCGCGCACGCTGGTCATCGCGCGAGACCTGGTCTTGTGGGCGCGCGAGCGGCAAAAGCAGGACGATCTCGATCGGCTGAGCGGCTATCAGGATCGCGACAAGGACGGCCTGAAGACCAGGCTCGAGCAGCGGGTCAAGGACTACGACCCGGCCGTCGACGTCGAGCTGATGGCCTCGTTCCTCGCCCACGCGGATGCGCTCGCGGACGGCCAGCGGATCGCCGGCTTCGATCGCCTGCTCGGCGATGCGAAGGGCAAGGGCGCAGCGCTGGGAGCCGACGCGAGCGCCGAGCAGCGGCGGGCCGTCTACGTCGACGCGGCCAAGCAGGCGCTCGAGGGCTCGAGCCTCGCCGATCTCGCGGCGGTCCAGAAGCTCTTCGACGACCCGGCGGCGGTCCGCAAGAGCAAGGATCCGCTGATCGTGCTCGCCCGGGCGCTGAGCGAGGACCTCGACGCGCTCGAGCAGATCGACAAGGCCGAGCGCGGCAAGCTGGTCCTGCTCAACCCGCGCTACTTCGAGCTCTTGAAGGGCCTGCGCGGCGAGCCGCTCTACCCCGACGCCAACGGCACGCTGCGCTTCTCGTTCGCGACGATCCGCGGCTACACCAAGCCCGACGGGAGCGAGCAAAAGCCCCAGACGGTCCTGGCCGAGGCGGTCGCCAAGCACAAAGGCGAGGGCGAGTTCGATCTGCCCGACAACGTGCTGGCCGCGGCTTCGAGCGCGCCGCAGACCCGCTGGGCCGATCCGGCGCTCGGCGATCTGCCGCTCTGCTTCTTGGCCGACGGCGACACCACGGGCGGCAACTCGGGCTCGCCGGTGATCGATGGCCAAGGCCGCCTGGTCGGGTTCAACTTCGACCGCGTGTGGGAGACGGTCGCGGGCGACTACGCGTGGAAGGACGAGCAGTCGCGCAACGTGATCGCGGACGTTCGCTACTTGCTATGGATGCTCGACGCGGTCGAGCACGCGGATCATCTGCTCGCCGAGCTGGGCGTGGCGGATTTTCAGGGGCCGCCGAAGGTCGCGATCGAAGAGTCGGCGCCGGCTGGCGACGAAGCGAAGAGCGACTCGAAGGACGCAGCCAAGCGCGAGGATCAGGCCTCGTCCAAGGGCGGAGCTGCGGGCGGCTGCGCGTGCACGCTCGAGCCCGGCGGACCTACGGGGGTGCTGGGCGGGCTCTCGTTGCTCGGGCTACTCGGGCTCGGCCTGCATCGCCGCCCCAGGCGGAGCTGAGTCCGAGCGGTCTCGGCCATCTCAATGATCAGGCCGACGGTCTCGGCCCCTGCGACTGCGCCTCGCTCGGCGCTTCGCGGGGCCGAGCAGCATCACTTGGGCAGCTGGATCCGCGGCTTGCCCGGTAGATCCTTGTTGCGCCGCTTGTAGAGCACCAGCACTCGACCGACCAGCGCAACCAGCTCGGCTCCGCTGCCCTCGACGATCTCGGCCGCTATCGTCTCGCGCTCGTCGGCCGCGTCGAGCTTGGGCAACCGGACCTTTATCAGCTCGTGTCGCTGCAGCGCCTCGGCGATCGCTCCGAACACCCCCTCGGTCACCCCCGCAGCGCCGAGCTGCACGATGGGCTCGAGAGGATGCGCGAGTGCCTTGAGGTGCTGGCGTTGGCGGGGGGTCAGGCTGGTGGGTGCAGGCATGATCGGGGGCCAGAAACACGAAGACCCCGGCGCTAGCCGAGGTCTCGTGGATGGGACGGCCCCGTAGGGGCCAGTTCTCGGCGCCTCGTCGGCACCGGGCGGCCCCGTAGGGGCCAATCTCGGCGCCCCGTGGGCACCGAACGCCCCGGTAGGGGCCGGCCCCGGTAGGGGCCAATCTCGGCGCCCCGTGGG
>CBFGLP010000353.1:0-3564 GCA_965649595.1 uncultured Myxococcales bacterium
GCGCATGCCGAGCTTGTCGAGCTTGGTCGAGCGGTCGACGCCCTTGGCGTCGAGCGGGACGATGATCAGGCTCTTGTTCTTGTGCGCCGGGGCGCCTTCGACGGTGTTGACCAGACAGCACATCCAGTCGGCCTGGTAGCCGTTGGTGATCCACATCTTGCCGCCGTTGATCACGTAGTCGTCGCCCTCCTTGCGGGCGAAGGTCTTGATCGACGCGACGTCCGAGCCGGCCCCGACCTCGCTGACGCCGATGCAGCCGACCATGTCACCGGCGATCGTCGGGACCAGGTAGGTCTGCTTGAGCTCCTCGGAGCCGAACCGGGCCAGCGCGGGCGTGCACATGTCGGTCTGCACGCCGATCGCTAGCGGCACGCCGCCGCAGCGGATGTTGGCCAGCTCCTCGGCCATCACGATCGAGAACGAGTAGTCGAGCCCGGCGCCGCCGTACTTCTCCGGGTACTTGAGGCCGAGCAGGCCCTGCTCGCCGAAGTGCTTGAACACCTGCTTGGCCGGGAACAGCCCGACCTTCTCCCACTCGTCGACGTAGGGGTTGACGTGGCGGTCAATGACCTGGTTGATGGTCTTGCGCAGGAGATCGTGTTCCTCGGTGAATTTCATGGCGGTCTCGCGGCGGTCGTCGGTGGGTTTGCGTAGGGGGGGGAAAAGATCAGAGCCGAGCCACACCGAAGGTGTTGGGTCGGAGCGTGCGGGCTTTGGCCTCGCGGCAGGTAGCGAGCGACATCGCGAGCACCCGCCGGCTGTCGCGGGGATCGATGATCCCGTCGTCCCAGATGCGGGCGGTTGCGAAGAGGGCGGCCGACTCGGCCTCGAGCTTGCGGACCAGCTCCTCTTTCATGCGCTTGAACATGTCTTCGTCGATCGGCATGCCCATGCGGGCGAACTTCGCCCGCGAGATGATCTCCATGACCATGCCGGCCTGCTCGCCGCCCATCACCGCGACCTTGGAGTTCGGCCAGGCGAAGATGAAGCGAGGATCGAAGGCGCGGCCGCACATGCCGTAGTTGCCGGCTCCGTAGCCACCGCCGATCATCAAGGTGATCTGCGGGACCGTGGCGTTGGCGACCGCCTGGATCATCTTGGCGCCGTGCTTGATCGCGCCGCGCTGCTCGACCTCGGTGCCGACCATGTAGCCGGTGGTGTTCTGCAAATAGATGATCGGGATGTCGGACTGGCAGCAGAGCTGGATGAACTGCGCGGCCTTGCACGAGCCCTCGGGCATGATCGGGCCGGCGTTGGCAACGATGCCGCACGGGTAGCCCTCGATCGACGCGTGGCCGCAGATCGTGTCGCTGCCCCACAGCGCCTTGAACTCGAGGAAGTCCGAGTCGTCGACCAGCCGTGCGATCAGCTCGCGGGCGTCCCAGGGGTGGCGGGGATCGGGCGGGACCAGCCCGCAGATCTCGTCGACGTCGAAGCGCGGCGGCTTGAAGTTGCGCGGGGCGTTGGCGTGGAGGCCCGGCGGGAGCCCATCGTTCCAGTGCAGCTTGGCGACGACGTCGCGGGCGATTCGAATGCCGTGCGCGTCATCGTCGGCGAGGTACTCGGCCAGGCCCGAGACGTTCGCGTGCATCTCGGCGCCGCCGAGATCCTCTTCGCTCGCGTCCTCGCCGATCGCGGCCTTGACCAACGGTGGTCCGGCCAAGAACACCTTCGCGCGGCCGCGCACGACGATCACGTAGTCGCTCAGGCCCGGCAGGTAGGCGCCTCCGGCCGTCGACGAGCCGTTGACGATGGTGATCTGCGGGATCCCGGCGGCCGAGAGCCGGGCCATGTTGCAGAACACCTTGCCGCCCTCGACGAAGATCTCGCTCTGGTAGTTGAGGTTGGCCCCGCCGCTCTCGACCAGGCCGATCACCGGCAGCTTGTTCTCGAGCGCGATCTGCTGGGCACGCAGGCTCTTTTGCAGGCCCATCGGCGCGACCGAGCCGCCCTTGATCGCGCTGTCGTTGGCGCTGACCAGGCAGCGGACGCCCGACACGAAGCCGATCCCGACGATGTTGCCGCCGCCGAGCGTGTCGGCCCGGCCGTTGTCGTCGTGCATCTTGTAGCCGGCCAGCGTCGAGAGCTCGAGGAAGGGCGAGCCGGGATCGAGCAGCCGCTGGACTCGCTCGCGCGGGAGCAGCTGCCCGCGCTCGATGAACTTCTTGCGGGCCTTGTCGCCGTGGTCGCGGACCTTGGCCTCGAGCGCGCGGAAGCCCTCGATCAGGGCCAGCATCTCGGCGCGGTTGCGTTGGTAGCTCTCGCTGCGGGTGTCGAGCTTGGAGTCGAGGATCGGCATGAGCGGAGGTCGTGAAGGGGAGGATCAGCTCTCGAGCTTGGTCAGCTTGGCGAGCAGAGGAGAGAGCGTGCTGCGGTGGAAGCCCGGGTAGGGGCGCGAGCGGTCGTGGTTCGGCATCGGCCAGTGGTGGGGCATCATCGGGGCGGCGCCGTCGACCTGCAGCGTGGCGCCGGTGATGAAGCTGGCCGCGGGCGAGAGCAAGAAGCAGATCGCGGCGGACACCTCGGACTCGGTGCCGAGCCGCTTGAGCGGCACCGCCTCTACGAGCTTGGGGATCATCGCCTTGACCATGTCGGGGTAGGTCTCCATGCCCGAGCTGGCGATCCAGCCCGGCGCGACCGCGTTGACCCGGACCCCGGCGCGCGCCCACTCGACCGCGGCGGTCTGCGTGAAGTTGACCATCCCGGCCCGCGCCGCGCCCGAGTGGCCCATGCCCGGCATGCCATTCCACATGTCGGCGACGATGTTGACGATGCTGCCGCCGTGCTTGCCGAAGTGGAGGTTGAACAGCTCGCGGGCGAGCAAGAAGCCGCCGACCAGGTTGGTCCGCACGACCGTCTCGAAGCCCTTTTGCGAGATGGCCTCGAGCGGGCTGGGGAATTGCCCGCCCGCGTTGTTGACGAGCCCGTGCACGCGCGGGTGCTCGGCGAGGATCGCCTGAATCGTGGCGCGCACGCCCGCCTCTTCGCGGATGTCCTGGGCGTGACAGCTGGCCTTGCCGCCGTCCTCCTCGATCTCCGCGCGGACCTGCTCGAGCTTGTCGAGCTTGCGGCCGACCAAGACCACGTGGGCGCCGAGGCTGGCGAGCTCGTGGGCGGTGCAGCGACCGATGCCGCTGCCGCCACCGGTGACGATGTGGACCTCGCCTGCGAACAGGTCGGGACGGAAGATCGAGCGATAGCCTGCGCTCATGGAGATTCCTGTGGGAGGGGTACCAAGCTGTCGATGCGGGCGTCGGTGCTGCCGAGGCCACGCAGCAAGAAGCGGGTCGCGTGGGCGAGCGTCTGCGCGGGCGGGGCCGGGCGTTGCCAGACCAGCGACTCGAACAGCAGATCGTCGAGCAACGCGAGCGCGAGGTGGGCGGCCATGCGGTGGTCGTCGACCATGAAGCTGCCGTCTCGCTGCCCGGTGGCGATCAGAGCGGCGAGCGGGCGCGAGAGCGTCTCGCGGCCCTCCAGCCAGATCTGCTCGATCTCCGCGCTGCTGGTGGCCTCGCGCAGCACTCGAATCAGCGGCACCTGCTCGCGCATGATCGCGTGGATGCG
>CBFGLP010000354.1:0-1778 GCA_965649595.1 uncultured Myxococcales bacterium
TGCTGCTCGACGAGCCGACCGTCGGCGTGGATCCGCAGTCGCGCAACCTCTTGCTCGACAACGTCGCCGCGCTGCGCGAGCGCGGCAAGACGATCCTGTACACGACCCACTACATGGAAGAGGCGGCCCGGCTGTGTGACCGGGTCGGGATCCTCGACCGAGGAAAGCTGCTCGCGGTCGATCGCGTCGACGCGCTGCTGGCCAAGCACGCGGGGCCGCCCGTGCTGGTGGTCGAGCTCGACGGGGAGGAGCAGCGCTTCGCGTGCGACGATCCCTACGCGCGCTTGCAGGCGATCGCGGCCGAGCGCGGCACGCCGCCGCAGCGGTTTTGGGTCGAGCGCCCGAGCCTCGAGCAGGTGTTCTTGCAGCTGACCGGACGGAGCCTGCGGGACTGACATGCGCGCGATCTGGGCGATGGCGATCAAGGACCTGCGCCTGCTCGCGCGGGATCGGGCGGCCGTGTTCTTGACCTTCTTCTGGCCGCTCGTGCTCGCAACCTTCTTTGGTGCGCTCGGGCCCTTTGGTGGCGCGAGCGAGGCCGGGACCATGCGGGTCGCGGTGGTCGACCACGATCGCAGCCACGCGAGCGCGTCGCTGCGGGTGCGGGTCGAAGGCGATCCTCGGATCGAGCTGATCGAGCTCGATCCCGACGTCGCGCTCGAGCGCGTGCGCAAGGGCGAGCTGCCAGCGCTGCTCGAGATCCCGCGTGGCTACGGTGGCAAGCTGCCCCTCGTCGACACGCCCGAGCTCGAGCTGGTCGTCGACCCACGCAGGAAGATCGAGGGCGAGGTGCTCGTCGGCGTGATCGAGCGCGCGAGCTGGGAAGCGCTCGGCGAGTGGATGCTCGCACCCTCGCCGCAGGCCCGCTCGGCGCTCGAGATGGCCGCCGTGCACACCCAGGATCCCGAGCGCAAAGCTACGCTAGAAAAGCTGCTCGCGCTCGCGCAGACCCGCGCGGATGCAGACCAGCCGGGCGCGCTGCGACCGGTGGCGCTGATCCGACGCGACGTCGAGGCCGCTCCGCGCTCCGGCTTGCTGGCCCTCGACGCCGCCCGCCCGCCGAGCCCCTACGCGGTCACCTTCCCGCAGGGGATCGTCTGGGCCGTGCTCGCCTGCGCCGCGACCTTTGCCGTCTCGCTGGTCAACGAGCGCACGCGCGGAACCCTGCTGCGCCTCGCCGTCGCCCCGCTCTCGCGCTTGCAGATCCTGCTCGGAAAGGCGCTCGCGTGCCTGCTGGCGATCATGGTCATGCAGGCCGTGCTGGTCGCGGTCGCAGTGCTCGGCTTCGAGGTGGCGCCGCAGAGCTGGCCGCTCTTGCTGCTCGCGCTCGGCAGCACGGCCGTGGGGTTCGTCGGGATCATGACCTTGCTCGCCGCGCTCGGCCGCCGCACGCACTCGACCGCCGGGCTCTCGTGGGCGGTGTTGATGGTGCTGGCGGTGCTCGGAGGCGGGATGCTGCCGCTCTTCTTGATGCCGGAGTGGTTGCAGACGATCGCCAGCACCAGCCCGGTCGCGTGGTCGCTGGCGGCGATCGAGGGCGCGATGTGGCGGGGAGCGGGGCTGAGTGAGCTGGGGCTGCCGTGTGGGGCGCTGCTCAGCTTGGGGGGTGTGTGCTTGATGATCGGCTCGCGGGCGGTCGACGAGCTGTGATCGCGTGGCTCGGCTCGTGGTCCCTCGATACGCCGAAGGCAGGGCCGTCTCCGATCGCGAGCGACCGCTCGGACAGTGGGTTCCCGGGGTCGAGCACGGGCGATGTTTCGAGCCTCGTCATATTCCCG
>CBFGLP010000355.1:0-2006 GCA_965649595.1 uncultured Myxococcales bacterium
GGAAGCGACGCGGCTGGACCTTCCACTGCTCGGCCTGATCGCGGCGGCGGACATAGAAGTGCCAATGGATCAGACCGCCGAGGCCCCAGAAGGTGACTAGCGAGACTAGCCACGAGATGCCGATGGAGAGGATCAACGCGCTGACGTCTGAGCTCATGGGATCCTCGGGCGATCACGACACGCAGGTCCAAGCGGACGGCCAAAGGCCGCCCGCTTCGAAACCATGTCCCTATGCCAGGCACCACCGACAAATGTCAATGACAGATGTCAGTGACCTCCACTGGCGTGTAAACATCGCTCTGAACAGAATTTCGAGCGCCAGCTACGCAGCAGCCCGAGGCTCGGACGCCTGCGCGTCATCCAGGCTCGTCCGGCAGATCCGGTCCCACACGGTCATCGCCTCGCCGAAATTCACGTTGGCGTGGGAGTGGTGGATGTTGTGGAAGGCCGAGGTGTTGAGCCCGATCCGCGGCAGGGTTGCCTCGATCACGCGCAGCTCGACGCCGCAGTGCAGGTACCAGTTGAGGTTCACGAACGCGAGCACCAGCCCGAAGTAGAGCGGCGCCCAGTGGACCGCGGGCGGGATGCACAAGATCAGGATCGGCCAGAAGGTCAGCAGTGACTCGACCGGACCGACGGCGAAGCCAGCGAAGGGGGTAGGATCGCGAAACGCGTGGTGGGCCTTGTGGAACACGAACAACGCCCGGCTGTGGAGCAGCCGGTGCTTCCAGTACAGCCACGCGTCCATCACCACCACACCGAGCAGGGTCTGCAAGATCACCTGCGTGAGGTCGAGGTCACGATCGGCGAGCGACCAGACCATCGCGGTCGGCTGACCGAGGCGCCACAGGAACAGCGGCCAAGCGGCGAGCGTCGCCGCGACCCAGGCTGCGCGAGCGGTCTCCAGCGCCTCGGCGCGGATCGGCGGCGGCTTGCGACGCTCGCCCTGAATCCGCCGACCCCAGCGCTTCGAGAGCAGATAGGTCGCCGTCGCGCCGAGCATCAAGGGGCCGACGATCGCCAGCCACGCGAACGCGAGACAGCCAAACCACAGCTTGGGATCGCTGGCGAGCAGACCTGCGGCGGTGAGCAAGAAGGGTAGAGAAACATCGAACCACTCGGCCGCCGTGCGGCCGCGCCGATGTCGGGCTCGGGGTTCGTGGTCACGCTCGTGAGTCGTCATGGCAAGTAGCGCGGATCCGTTCGGCGCCGATGGTACGGGTTCGCTCTGCGCGAAGGAGTGCCAAATCGATCGGAGCCCGCTAGAGGCATTGGCAGACGCTTCGAGCACCCGTGCTATAGACCCGCCGAAATGCTCGGAGCCGAGCCGCAGCGACCCGAGGTCACGCTCCCACCCATCGAAGAGCGGGAGTGGTTGATCGCCCGCACCCGCGAGCTGCTCGATGCATTCGGGTTCCGCGGCTACGTGACGGCGCCCTTGCTCGAGCCGACCCCGAGCTTCTTCCCCGATCGCTGGGCCGGCGGTGAGGCGAGCGTCAGGCGGGTGCTGCTGCGCTTGCTCCGGTACGCCGATGCGGCCTGCTCGGCGGAGCTAGGGCTCGGCGAGCTCGACGTGGTCGTCACGCTGCACGCCTCGGATCCGACCCGGCGCGGCGAGGTCGTCAATCAACCCCCGATCCTGCGCGGGCAGGACTCGCGGGCATGGTTCGTGAAGCTCGACGCGGGCAGGGCTCGCTTCGCCGTCGAGGAGGACGCCCTGCGCGAGCCCGAAAACCTGGTCCCCGCGCTCGCGCGGGCGGTCGCGCATGCGGTCCGTGCCGCCCACGGGCTGGTCACGACCAACGACGTCCCCGGGCACCGGCTGATCGACGTGGCTGGCTTCGCGCTCGGCTTCGGGCTGCTGACCACCGACGCGAGTCAGCGCTTCTATGCTCGGTCGGCCGGCGGGTTCCGGTCGACCCGAGCCGAGGCGCGGCTGGGCGCGCTCTCGGTTCAGGACATGAGCTTCCTGCTCGCCATGCAAGCCCACGCGCGCGGGCTCGACA
>CBFGLP010000356.1:0-8372 GCA_965649595.1 uncultured Myxococcales bacterium
GGCACCGGGGTGCTCATCAACGAGGGCAGGGTCGAGCGGGCGCCCATCCGAGCCCGTCGCATGATCCGATTGCGGGTCGAGGTCGCGTGAATGGCCGCGCTGAGCGAGACGCTCTGGCCACGCATGACCGCGTTCGCGGCCGACTCGGCCTGCAGCTCGGCGGGCTCGCTCGGCTGCGAGTGCGGCTCGCGAGCCTGACCGCCGAGGCTCGAGCCCAGCGAGGACGCGCTGCTGCCCTGCTGGCTGACGTGCGCGAGCTCGTGGGCGATTCGATGATCCCCGCTCGACGAGCCCGGGCTGTACATGCCCGGCGCGAACGCGATGTGGCGTCCGACCGTGAACGCCTCGGCCCCGTGCGAGCGGGTCAGGTCGCTGGCGGCCGCGTCGGTGTGCACGCGGACGTCGGTGAACGAGCGGCCGAACGACGACTCCATCCGCTCGCGCGTGGTGGTCGGGAGCGGCCGACCGTGAGTGAGCCGGCCGAGCGCCGCGCTCGCGTGATCGCTGGCGGGCGCGGCTGGGCTCGCGACGCGGGCCGCGGGCGCGGGCGCGCTCGCGTTTGGACCCGACTTGGCCGAGCTGCGAGATGGCGCGGACATGGCGTGCTCCCTTCGCTTCGAATCAGATCTGCAGATTGGGAGATTCGATGCTGCCGCCTGGCGGGATGGGGAGGTTGATCACCCACTCGGGCGCTGCGTTGTGGCTGAAGATGATTCGCTGGTAGTCGTTGATGATGAACGCCTCATCGCAGAGGTTCTCGGTCACGATGACGACAGTTTCGGAGGCCTGACTGCGGTACTCGAGCTCGAACGGGTCCACCGGCTTCGGCCAGGGCACGCCACCGTCATTGAAGCCGTCGGGCACCCACCCGACCTGCACGCGCATGGCTCGGTTGTCAGTCACGATCGCGGTGATCTTCGCTTCCTGAAAGTCAACTTCGGGGCGCGGCATCAGCCGAATGCAACCCTGCGCGTCGTTGTCGGCCACCCGCCAGCGCCCCTCGGCCTCGTACACGAGGATCGACTCGACCTGAGTGTCGCCTCCGTAGCTGAACGTGCCTTCGGCCCGGTTGCTCGTGACCTCGCCATCGATGACCTGCACGATCTCGATCCCGGTGCGAAACAGGTTGCCTCGCAGCGTCAGGTTGCGGCCATCGCCGATGGTGCAGATGCCCGGCGCGAGCACGTTCTCGGTCACCGCGAGCGCATCACCGAAGCTGACGACCTTGAAGGGTTGGATCTCACCGGAGAAGTCCGGCTCGACGAGCACGTGATTGGCGTGGATCTGGGCCCGGTTGCAGCCGTCGATTAGCAGGCCGGTCACGCCTGAGTCCGGCGAGAGGCAGCGGACCACGTTGCCTCGGACGACGATTTGATCGGCTCCGCTGGCGTAGATGCCCGTGCCGAAGTTGTCGACGCTGACTTGATTGGCGAGCAGGGCCAAGCCCGGGCCGCTGGCGGAGATGCCCTCTCCGGCCCAGCGGGTGGTGTTGCTCTGGACGAGCACACCCTCGCGATCGGCGGGCGAGCCCCAACCGCGGTTGATCACGATCGCTGCCCCACCGTTGCTCGACAGCTGGCGGACCGTATTGCTGGAGATCGTGGCGCCGTCGATATAGCCAGTCGATGCGCTGCCGGTCCCGAACCCGATCCCACCGTCGCGAGCGCCAGCGATGTTGGCGACGACCCGGCAAGCCTCGATGATCACCGCGTTGCCGCCGCTCGGGAACGTCGCCCCGACGAGGATTGCCGAGCCTGAGACGGCGTTGACGGTGCAGCGCTCGATCGCCGTCGCCCGCACGCGAAAGTCGAGCGCGACCCCATCACCGCTGAGCGCGTCGACGTTCAGATCGACGAGGTTGCTGACGATCGCCCGATTGAACCACGCGCCGCGCAGTGACGAACGAATCAGACAATCGCTGATCTGCGTGGCCCACAGGGTGTCGGTGAACAGCCCGACCCGCGCCGCGACCCGGCACGCGTCGATGCTGCCACCGAACACGAGCACGCTGGCGAACCCATAGCCGCTCCCGAGCGCGCCGTTGAAGTCTCCGGCGCGGTCGCGGAGCAGGTAGCGATTGGCGAGCACGTTATTGGCGTTGACGCCGATGAAGTCAGCGGCGATTAGCGAGTCGGTCAGGGTCGAGTCGTGCAGCTCGAGCTGACGGACATAGCGGGCCGAGATCGCATAGGCCGAGCTGCGAATGCGCGTGTCGTCGAGCTCGAGCCGGCGCAGGTTGTTGGCCCGGATCCCTTCGCTGGCCAGCAGCACACACCCGCGCAGGATCACGTCGGAGCTCGGGGTCGGGAACGCCGGCAAGGTCGGCGGCTCAGCGAGCGCGGCGACGACCTGACCGACCACCGGCGTGACTCGGCTGGCGCCGTCGAAGATCACCGCGGTGTTGCTCGACGCGAGCATCACGAACATGCACCGCTCGGCCACGAGCGCGGAGCGATCGCCGTTGAGCCGGATCTGCGTGGCCGGGCTCGCGAGCGTGTTGCTGACGCCGACGTTGCTCAGCAGCGTCAGACCCTCGAGCTCGAGCTCGATGTTGGCTGGGACCTGGAAGAGCGACGCGTTGGTGGTCTGGACGATCACCACGTCGCCGCAGGCCTTGATCTTCAGGTTGCCGCCGATCGGCGTCCCGCCGCCGAGGTTGCCGAGGTCGAGCGTGCCGGTGAAGGTGTACACGCCCTGCTGGAGGCAGAGCACGCCGCCGTTGGGCAGCTTGCTCAGGATCAGCTCGGCGATCAGCTGCTGATCGGGCAGCGCCGAGGGGTGGCAGGGTGAGAACTTGACCTCGCAGCAGCCAGTCCGCTGGTAGAGCTCGGTCAGCGCCTCTTGGACCGTGTCGGCGTCGCTGCACAGCGCGGCGCCGTCGAACGCGACGTGATCGGCATCGAGCTCGCACGCGGGCGTGAAGCGGTGCTCGGCCCAGCCGAGCAGCTGCAGCGGGCTGGTGTCGTTCTGGAACAGCGCCAGCGGAGCGAAGCGGCGCTCGGGCCCGTGCGGGGCGGTCTTGAAGCTGCCGTTGTCGTTCTCGCGCAGGACCCGGGCCTCCCACTCCCACCACGTGCCGACGTCGAACTGCGTGCCGGCTAGCTCGAGCGTGATGCCGTGCTCGAGCTCGACCGACTGCGTGGGCCCAGCGACGGTCTCGATCAGGCCGTGCCAGCGGCGCAGCAGCATCGGCTGGTCGGTCGCATAGAGCGAGACATTGATCGTGATCGAGGTGCTGGCGTCGGCGACCTCGCGCAGCT
The DNA here is from genome assembly GCA_965649595.1 of uncultured Myxococcales bacterium. Classification (GTDB taxonomy): domain Bacteria; phylum Myxococcota_A; class Polyangia; order Nannocystales; family Nannocystaceae; genus Plesiocystis. Next base: position 3,261 of record CBFGLP010000356.1, read on the forward strand.
CGAACACGTCGCGGCCGAGGCTGTCGGAGTCCTGTTGGACGAGCAGCGCGAGCTGACCGACTCGTCGCTGCGGTGGGGTGAATTGTCCGGCCGTGTAGCTGGCCTCGCCCATGTCGCCGAGCTCGACGATCTCGCTGAGCAGCTCGACGAGGTCGCCGTCCTGCAGGCCGCAGCTGGCCGCGAGCGTGACCTCGCTGCCGTCGCGGGCCTCGACCGAGAACAGCTCGGATCCGTTGTCGCGCGACCACTTGATCGTCGCGGTCCCGAGCGCGCCGCCTTGGTGGACCTCGAAGTGATAGCGGCGGTTGTCGAGGCCGGTGTAGCCACCTTCGATCGGCAGGGCGCAGGGATCGGGATCGCTGCTCGCCGCCGCGATCGTGACGTCGAGGGTGCCGTCGCCCTGCTGCGGCGCGGCGAAGGCTGGCAGCAGCTCGTCGAGCTCGGGCACGTCGAGGAGCCACATCAGCTTGACCTGGCCGATCGCCTCGGTGCGCACGGTCGTGTCGAGCTCACCGCCGAGCGCCTCCTCGCGGATGCCCCGATCATGGCGGTGCGTGTGCAGGCGCTCCCAGCCCTCGAGGTAGGCGAGCAGGTAGCCACCCTCGCTCGTGTGATCGCTGAGCGCGATGTTGAACAGGCCCGGGAGTGATGGGTCGGGCCAGGCGAGCGGCGCGGGGTTGTCGAGCACGAGCCCGGCGAGATGGAAGTGACCAGGCGCGATCCAGAACGAGGGGTCGGCCACGTCCTCGTAGGACTCGATCAGGCCGATCCACACGCGCTCGCCGGGGTCGACGACGATCCGCAGCTTGTTGGTCGCTGGGATGCTGACGGTCAGCGGCGCGTGGTTGCCCGGCGCAGCGACGAGCGGGAGGCTGACCGTCTGCGGTACGTCTTGGATCGTGAAGGTCGTGCTCACGACGCTGCGGCACCAGATCCGCAGCTGGCCGCCAGCGTGAGGCGTGAGCAATTCGATCTCGACAGCCCCTGCGACACCGGTGCCCTCGATGTAGAGCGAGGGGTAGCGATCGAGGTAGCGCTGCTCGTAGTCGCGGCGGGCGATCGCGTTGCTGTCGGCGCTGACGTGATCGATCTGATCGAACACGGCATAGAGCTTGCCAGGCGTGATCAAGAAGCCGTGGTCGGGGCTGCCGGCTGAGCAGCCGAGATCCTCGCTCAGCTCTCGCAGGCTGCGATCGATCGCGCCGATCGCCGCGGCGTGATCGCTGTCGAGCAGCACGCGGCCTTGCTGGAGCAGGACCCTGCGGTACCGCTTGCCGCGTTGGAGGTCGGGGTTATGGCCGCGGGTGAAGTCGCCTTTCATGAGCTTTTTCCTGCTTGGTAGACGCGAAGCGACGCGTCGCTGGCGAGCCGACCCGGAGGTGGGGCGTGCTCGAGCTGGTGCTACGAGGGATGGGCAGAGCGAGGCCCAGACGGGCGCTCGGGTTGGGTCAGTCGATGCGAATCAAGCCGGTCAGGAGTCCGGTGGGTGTGTACTCGTCGATTCGACGCAGCAGCGCCTCACGGCGGGCCTGTGCCTGGAGGTCGTGGAAGAGCCCGATCTCGCCACCGTCCTCGCCGCCCTGACGGATCCGCGGCGAGCAGGCCGGCGTTAGCCGCAGGTGTGCGGGGTGATGGCGATCGACGCTGACGAAGCGAGGCGTCTCGCCCTCGACCACGCGGTGGCGGCGAGGCAGCGTGCAGCCCTCGGGGACGGCGGAGTAGCGGATGCAGCCGCGGAACCGGTCGGCGACGACCACGGGATCGACGAACAGCGTCTCGCTGGCCTCGAGCTCGCGCATCGAGCAGGACCCGATGACGGTGCAGCGCTCGAGCTCGATCCGGCCTTCGGCGGAGGTCAGCGCGGGCAAGCCCTCGTCCTTTCCGGCATCGATCGCGCTGTCGAAGATCGTCAGCGTGCCGGTGCCGCTCAGGGTCAGCCCGCCAGTGATGCAGTGATCGACGCGGGCTTGGCCATCCGTGGCCAGATCGAAGGTCATGCTGTCGGCGAACTCGAGCACGCTGCACCACAGCAGCTCGACGAGCTCGCAGCGCGGGAGCACCAGATCAGCGCCGAGCCAGCTCAGGCCGATCAGCGCGAGCGACTCGTAGGCGAGCGCGGGCGGGAGCGTGAAGCTGGTCAGGCGGATCACCGGGCGGTGATCTTCGGCGGCTTGGATCGTCAGCGAGGTGACGTTGGTCGGCCAGGTCGGCGCCTCGCTCGGGTAGGTCGCGTCGTCCTCGAACTGCACGACCTCGTGCGCGGCAGGATTCGGATCGGCTGCGATCGCTCCGAGGGCCTCCTTTAGGCTGGCGTAGCGAGGCAGGGCCGAGAGCTCGGCGTCGTTGACCTGCGAGAGCACGCCGCTGCGCGTGACCAGGCGGGTCGGCGTCGCGAGGCGCTGACCGGTGGTCTGGCCCTCGTCGTCGCGCGCGAGCTCGATCTCGCGGCTGGCCGGGCGAGCGCCGACGTGATCGCTGTAGGCGTCCTCGAACGCGACGCTGACATTGGGTGGGATCGGTGCGCTGACCGGCCCGCTCGGCCAGCGCTGCGGTGGCTCGTCGAGCGCGAGCGCGAACAGGCCGTGCTCGACGTCGACGTCCAACCATCCGGGCTCGGTGCCAGCGAGCTTGTCGCTGCCGCTCTCGTTGTCCCACGGGCAGAGCTTGCGCCAGCGGACGCGCCGACGCTGATGCACGCCGTGGACGTCGAGCGGGGCGATCTGACCCTCGGCGACGCGCGCGAGCCCAGCCCCAGCGGCCCAGCACGATCCATCTTCGGCTGGCTCGACCACGCTCGAGAACGCGGTGTAGGTCGGCTCGCTCGGCCAGTCGTCGAGCGCCTCGCTGGCGAGGGCTTGCTGCTCGGGCAGATAGATCAAGGTGGTGCGGCCGTCGTGGGCCGACCACGCCAGCTCGGCGGGCGCCATCCGGGCAGCCTCGACGTCGCACACGAAGCGGACCGACAGGCGCAGGCCGTTGGGGCCGGTGTCGCGCCAGACCGCCAGCTCCGCGAAGCGAGCGTCGACGTCGGCCGTCGCTACGCCAGCTTGATCGAGCGCCTCCCAGGTCGCGCTCGCTGGATCGCTGCCGGTCCAGCGCAGCCGCACCATCGGCTCGTAGAGCACGTTGCCGGCGTCGGTGTGGCGGACCCCGAGCTCGAGCGCGCACTCGGCCGCAACGTCGATCTCGGCGAGGGCGTCCGTGAACACGCGACCGCCATGGAGGATCTGCGGGCCGCGTCCGGGGCTCGCGGGGATCCGCGTGATGCGATCGCTGCTGCGGCTGATCGCCTGCGGGGGCCAAGCCGCGGGTAGGCCGGTATGAACGAGCTGATCGAGATCGAGCGTGTACTCGCCCGCGCCCGCGTCGATCAGCGGGACGTCGAGGGCTCCGCTGCCGCTGGTCTGGCAGGCGATCAGGCTGCCGTCGCCGGCGAGGTAGAACCACCGTTCGCCGAACACCCACAGCGGCGGTAGCTCGACGAAGAGCGCGCCGCGAAGGTAGCCGCGCAGCGCCAGCTCGGCGTGCGAGCTGGCCAGCACCCGCGAGGGCTCGCCACCTTCGATCGCCAGCGTGGCCCCGGGCATGAAGCAGGCTCCGGCACCCACTGGGCGCAGCCGCACGAGCACGACCGAGTCGGCGGGCACCGGACCGCTGTTGGACACGACCGGCGCCTGCACGCTGCCGCCGTCGAACACGATCGAGCTGCGGACCTTGGTCGCCGCCGCGGGGCCGTCGGGCGGATCGATCGTCGAGGTGTCGGGCAGCAAGGTGCCTCCATCGATCCTCGCGCTGCACAGCGCGACCTCGACCGGATGGATCCAGCGCTCGCTCGCCCGCTCGAGCACGCGCAAGCTGACGCTGCCTTCGACCAGGCTCAGCTCGGCCGGCAGCTCGCTCGCGCTGCGGACCTCTCGTTCCTGGCTGGTGATCGCCGCGGGTAGCGAGCAGATGCGCACGCCGAACCGGCCGGGCTGCTCGAACCACGCGCTCGGATCACTGGCGAAGTGCATCGCGGGGATCCGATCGCTGGCGAGGCGATCGTCGTCGTCGACCGAGCGGGCCCGCAGGGCCCAGCGGCGCCCGAGCGGGTGGATCGCGTAGCGCCAGTCCGGATCGGGATCGACCCCGGCGAGCGTGATCGTGGTGATCGGCTCGACGTGGTTGCCGCGGTAGTAGGCGGTGCCCTCCTGCAGCGGCCAGGTCGTGGTCGGGTGCCGCCAGAACGCGACGTGCTTGGGGTGGTAGCGACCGGTGGTCGCGCTGATCGAGCGGACGTCGATCGCGTGGTGCATGCGATCGAGCGGACCCGAGCTGGTCTCGGCGACGATCGCTGGGACCAGCTTGGCCGCGACCCGATCGAGCCGGAGCAGGTCGAGATCTTGGGCGAGCTGGACGTGCTTCCAACCCTCCTGCAACACGACCAGCTCGTCGGCCAGCTCGCCGGCCATCTGCTCGAGCATCGCGGGCGTGCCTTTGCGCCGCCGCCACGCCACGGTGCCTCGCACGTCGCGACGGTTGGTCTCGGCGTCGGGGAACAGCGTGGTCGTGCCGACCAGCGCGGCCAAGCGGGGGATCGCCTCCGCTCCGCAGGTGTCGATGAACAGGTTGGCGTGCAGCTCCTCGATGTTCTGGCGCAGCAGCGCCAGCGGAGCGCCGAGCACCGCGAGGAACAGCCGCAGCTCGTCCTCGCCGCGCGGGGCCTGATCCTGCACGCGATAGAAGGCGGGCAGGTGGTCCCAGAGCAGCCGGGCGACGTAGTCGCGGGTGTCGGGATCGAAGCTCCAGGTCGTCATCAGGAGTCCTCCGAGCTGGTCGTGCTGGTGAGCTGCAGGTCGCTGGCCGCTAGCGAGATCCACTGGCGCGGCTCGACCCGCAGCACGTCGTGGACCTCGAGCGCGGTCGCGGGCGCGAACGAGAAGTGGGTGATGCGGACGAAGGTGATCCCTTCGAGCGCGTCGAGCAGCGCGTGGACCTGGCTCAGGTGGGCGGCCTCGCCGAGCTGGCGCGCGGCGAAGGTGAACGCACCTGGCGCGTCGTCGTCGTAGAGGGCGGCCCGGATCGCGTCTTCGACGATCTGGGCGTTGAACGCCGGGTCGGTCTCGAGCTCGA
>CBFGLP010000357.1:0-5009 GCA_965649595.1 uncultured Myxococcales bacterium
GCCTGTCGACGCAGCCGCCTGACTCGCAGCGAGCGGACCAGGCTATGCAGGCTGAGCATCGGGAGCCGCAGCAGATCGCCGAGCCGGCGCCCGAGCGCGCGGGCCAAGAGCACTCGGCGGCTCGGTGGCTTGGTCGGCAGGTGCCGACCGAGGTCGCGCGGCGGCTTCCAAGCGCCGGGCTCGTCGTCCGTGACTAGCTGGATCAGCTCGGCGGACGCCCGGCCATCGGCGAGCGCGTGGTGGATCTTGACCGCGACCGCGACCCGCTCGCCGGGCAGGCCGGTCACGAGCAGCAGCTGCCAGAGCGGGCGGTGACGAGCGAGCGGACGCGCAGCGAAGCGACCGAGCAGCACCTCGAGCTGACGCAGCTGTGTCGGATCGTCGCTCGCTGGCGACGAGCCGCGGCCGAGATCGATGTGGTCGAAGTGGGCCTCGAGATCGAAGCGCTCGACCTCGACCCAGCGCGGGTGGTGGAGCTGGAGCGGGACCATGATCAAGCGTCGGCGCAGCGGCGGGAGCCGAGCCGCCGTGATCGCGATGCGTCGACGCAGGGCCCGAAGATCGAGCGCGCGACCGCTGCCAGGCTCGAGCAGCGCGATCTTGAGGGTGTGCATCGCGACGTTGCCGAGCTCGGCGTAGAGGAAGCTCGCGTCGAGACCGGTCAGGGTCTGCGCGCGCGGCCGAGGTGGGCTGAGATCGGAGTCCACGCTGATCACCGAGGCTCGAGGCGAAGCGAGAGCCTGACGCTCACGTGGAGCCCTTGGCGTAGCCGAGCGAGAACCGGATCGTGTCGCCGAGCCGATCGTCGTCGATCCGCACCGACACGGTCAGCGCGTGGGCCTTGACCGAGAAGCTGCGGACAACCTGGGTGTGCTCGGACTTCATCTGTTGAATCAGCTTGCCCTTGCGCACCTCGTGGTGGACTCGGAAGGCCTCGCCCTCGTCGGAGGTCCAATCGCTCCACTCACCGAGCTCGCCGCTGATCGCTGGACCGCGGCCGAGGTCGACCTCGGCTCGCTGGGCGTCGAGCGTCACGTGGATCTGGTCGGTGGGCTCGAGGCTGGCCTCGAGCCTCTCGCTGGCGATCTTGCGGCTGAGCGGATCGAGCGAGGCGGTCGCGGCTTCGATCGCTGCAGCGATGCGCTCGCGGCCCGCGTCGCCGTCGCGGTAGTCCCAAGCGCCAGAGAGCGCGACGCCGAGCTTGTTCGCGGCGGTCTGCTTGGCCGCGGGCTCGCGCGAGTCGGACGCGTCGGCGAGCGCATCGACGGACTCGGTCCGGTTTGGGCCCGAGTGCGCAGCGACCCGAACTGGACTCCAAGCCACGATCGCGCCGAGCAGGCCGATCGCGCCGAGCGTGGCTCCGAGCGCCCTCGGACAGGTCGGATCTAGGCTCGGGTAGCGTCCCGATATGTGAGCGCTGGCGTTCATACCGGCGGGTCGAGCAAGGACCATGCCGCGATCGCTGGTGTGATGTGGCCGTCCGCGCCAGCGATCGGCGCGCGAGAGCGTGACTCGAATCGTCGCACCGCGAGAGCGAGCCGGATTAAGGTCGGGCGCGTGAAGGCAGGACCTGGTTGTTCACGACGAAGCACGCTGCGAGGGCTCGCGTCGCTGGTGCTCGCGGGCCTCGGCTCGGGTTGCAACGCGGTGGCGCTACGCGAGCGCTCGCTGTCTCGCAAGCTCGAGCGCCATGAGCTGCGCCGCGAACGGCTGGCGCTCGGCGACGGCTTGCATGTGGCCTTCTGGCACGGGGGCACGGGACCGACTGTGCTTTTGGTTCACGGTTTTGGAGCCGCCGGATCATGGCAGTGGCATCACCAAGTCCCGATGTTGGTCGAGGCCGGCTACTCGCCGCTGATCCCCGATCTGCTGTGGTTCGGTGACTCGATCGACGAGCAGCGGCGCTTCGGTGTCGAGCGACAGGCCGAGGCGATGCGGCGGCTGCTCGACGCGCTGGCGCTCGACTCGGTCGACGTCACTGGGCTCTCGTATGGAGGCATGGTCGCCCACGCGCTCGCGCTGGTGCAGCCGCGTCGGATTCGCTCGCTCGTGCTGGTGTCGAGCCCGGCGCAAGCCTGGGCGCCCACCGATCAGGTCGAGCTGCTCCGCTCGCATCGAGTCGAGAGCATGGCCGAGCTGCTCTTGCCGAACGACGCCGAAGGGGTCTCGCGCCTGTTCGGGATCGCGTACGCGAGCCCGCCCCGCGTGCCTCGCTTGGTCCGCGGCCAGGTGGTCGAGCACTTCTACCGTCACCATCGTGACGAGCGAGTCGCCTTGCTCTCCAGCATTCCGGCCGACATGACCGAGCTGCGCAGCATCGGGACACCACCGCAGCTGCCGACCTTGATCGTGTGGGGCCGCGAGGACGAGGTGTTCCCGCTGCCCGCGGCGGAGCGGCTCGCGGCGGAGGTCGGAGCGCGAGGCCGGCTGGTCGTGCTCGATCAGGCCGGGCACGCGCCGCAGCTCGAGCAGCCGCAGGCGTTCAACCAAGCGATGCTGGGCTTCCTCCGCGAGGTCGGCTCGAACGGCTGACCCTCCATTCGGCACGGTCCTTGCTGGCTCGCGGCGCATGATCGGGGCGTGGGCGCGAGTGACGAGTCGGCTGCGATGGGTCGGCTTGGCGGCGTTGCTGGTCACGATCGTTGTCGGCGCCTGGATGGCTCGAGGGACGATCGAGGCGCTCGAGCCTGGCGGCTTCGAGGTCAGCGAAGGCAAGGTCGCGGACACCGAGGCGAGGCTGGCGGAGCGCTTCGATACGGCCGAGGTCGATCTGATGCTCCTGGTCGGCGAGGCCCGCGGCGCCTCGCTGATCATGGACCCGCAGGCACGCGAGCGGATGGCCAGCTTGGTCGAGCGTCTGCGCGAGCACCCCTCGGTGGCTCGGGTCGTCGGGCCAAACGAGCTGCCGACGACGCTCGGCGTCAATGGAGACGAGGCGCTGCTCTTGGTCTCGCTGCGGGGGGACGAACGCGCCAAGCAGAACGAGCTGGCCGAGGTCGAGGCGCTCGCTCGCTCGGTCCCGGGCCTCGAGCTCGCCAGCGGCGGGCGACTGGCCGCCAGCGTCCACGCTCAAGCGCTGGCCCGCGAGGATCTCCAGCGAGCCGAGCTCTTCGCTCTGCCGGTCGCCTTGCTGCTGCTGCTGATCTACTTTCGCCGACCGCTGCCAGCGCTGCTACCGATCGCGGTAGGAGGCTTTGCGATCACCGGGACCTTTCCGCTGCTGCGCGGGCTCGCAGAGCTGACCGAGCTCTCGCTCTTCGCCCTCAACATCGTGGTGTTCCTCGGGCTCGGTCTCGCGGTCGACTACTCGCTGTTCCTGGTCCAGCGGCAGCGCGAGGAGCTGGCGGTCGGAAATCCGGTCGTGGTCGCGCTACATCGCACGCTCGCGACCGCCGGCAAGACCGTGCTGTTCTCGGGCGTCGCGGTGATCGTCAGCTTGCTCGCGCTCGCGTGGGTGCCGATCTCGCTGCTGCGCAGCATCGCGCTCGGTGGGACCTTGGTCGTGCTGCTCGCCAACATCGGCGCGCTGATCATCCTGCCGGCCTTGCTCGCGCTGCTCGGCGGGCGGGTGATCGGCAAGGGCCTGCTCGGCGGCGGCGAGCCGGACGCTCGGTTGATCGCCAAGCACGTCGGCGCGGATCCGAGTCGGCCCTTCGAGCTCCCGAAGGGGAGCTGGGCTCGGATCGCGGCCGGGGTGATGCGGCGACCGGGGCTCGTCGCCGGACTCGTCGGTGCGCTCTTGCTCCTGACTGGGGTGCCCTTCTTGCGCATGCAGACGGCGACCGCCGATCCGCGGATCTTCCCGCCGGACAGCGAGGTCCACCGGGTCCACGCGGCGGCCAGCGATCCCGGCCGCTTCGCGGTCGATCCGAGCGCGACCCACCTGCTGCTGATCGAGTCTCGCTCGGGCGCGTCGATGCTCGAGCCCACGCAGCTCGACGCGCTGCGCGAGTACGCGACGAGGCTCCAGCGGATCCCCGGCGTCGTGCAGGTCGAGGGTCTGACCTCGCTGCCGCTGCCGCCGAGCGGGCCGACGCTCGATCAGCTGCTCGTGCACCCGGAGGCGATACCGAAGCCCTTGCACGAGCAGATCGCGGCGCTGGTCGACGACGACGCGACGCTCATGCGGGTCGCGAGCACGATCCCCACTTCATCGCCACAGGCCCGCGACCAGCTCGACGCGATCATGGCCACGCTGCCGCCAGGCTTCGAGCTGTCGATCGCCGGCGTGGCCGCGCACGCGAGCGAGCTCGATCGTGCGCTGGCCGAGCGCCTGCCCTGGGCCGCGCTGACGGTCGCGCTGGCCAGCTTCGTGGTCCTGCTCTTGGCCTTCGGTGCGCCGGTCGTCGCGCTCAAGGCCGTGCTCATGAACGTGCTCTCGTTGACAGCCAGCTTTGGCGCGCTGGTGTGGGTGTTCCAGGACGGCCGGTTCGAGGACCTGCTCGACTACCGCTCGCTCGGCACCATCGATCCGACCGTGCCGGTGATGATGTTCGCGTTGGTGTTCGGGCTCTCGATGGACTACGAGCTGTTCTTGCTCAGCCGGATCCGCGAGGCGTGGCTGCGCGAGCGCGACGATCGGCGCAGCGTCGCCGAGGGCCTGACCCGAACCGGCCCGATCATCACGGCCGCGGCGGCGATCCTGATCGTGGTCGTGCTCGGCCTGGCCTCGGGCACGCTGAGCTTCATGAAGCAGCTCGGGATCGGCATGGCGCTGGCGATCCTGGTCGACGCGACGCTGATCCGCCTGCTGCTCGTGCCTGCGACGATGGCTCTGCTCGGCCGGTGGAATTGGTGGGCGCCGGGGTGGTTGAGCAGCGCGCGAGAGCGGCTGCGGCTCGAGCTGCGCGAGGGCGAGGCCGAGCGCGAGCCGAGCTCGGCTCCGGCTGGTTGAGCGGCTCTCGCGATCCCACCAATTACAGCTCGCTAATGATAGCCCGGGGGCCAATTAATCCCTGTGCTCGGTTGAGTTCAGTACGCGTTTACATTGCTGTTCATCGCGAGATCCT
>CBFGLP010000358.1:0-7047 GCA_965649595.1 uncultured Myxococcales bacterium
GTCGGGCCCAAGCTGACGATCGACCTGTGGGCGCCCGCTTGGGACACGCTGCTGGGTAGCCTCACGATCAGCACGGGCGAGGCAACCCCACCGCCCAGCTCGCCGACGGCACCCCCTCCTCCTCGAGATGATCGCTAATCCGCGACCGCTGCCGATCGAGCGGATCTCGATCGAGCTGACCAATCGCTGCGACAAGGCGTGCTGGTTCTGCTACGCCGGCAGCGAGGCGGCGGGCCAGAGCAGCTGGACCGTCGACGAGCTCGTCACGCTGCTGCGCGACCTCGCGGCCAACGGCCTCGTCGCGGTCTCGTTCGGCGGCGGCGAGCCGCTGCAGTGGCCACCGCTCTTCGAGCTGCTCGCGGCGCTGCGCTCGGTCCCGACGCGAGCGCTCGCGCCGGACGGTCGCGCGCGTCGGCTGTTTCGCTCGCTCACCACCAACGGGCTGTTGCTCGAGCAGCGCTTCGATCTGCTGTGCGAGGCGAGGCCCGACAAGGTCCACGTGTCGATCCACTTCCCGGAGCGGGACGCCGAGCTCGAGCGGGTGATCGAGCAGGTCACGCGGCTCGCCGACGCGGGCATCGCCTCGGGCGTCAACCTGCTGGTCCGGCGGTCTCGGCTCGACGCCAGCACGCAGGCGTTCGCTCGGCTACGCAGCGCTGGAATTGGGCCAGAGCGGATCGTGCTGCTGCCGATGCGTGGGATGGACACGCCTACCCCCGAGCAGGTCGCCGCCGTCGCGGGCGGCGATCGGTTTCAGTCGATGTCCTGCCTGTCCGCGTGTGCGATCAGCCCTCGGTTTTGCTCGCTCGGTTGGGACCGTCGGATTGGTTGGTGCTCCTACACGACGGAGCGACGTCCCTTGGTCGAGCTATCGTGGGCAGGCTTACAAGCAGCGCTGAATGGTCTCGGTTTGCGCTGGTGTGGCGGTAACGAGTGCGATCCAGAGCCCCGACTCGTCGGACTCCCACGAAAGCGAAGCGCGGACTCGCGCGGCCCTATCGAGCCCTGCTAGCATCGAGTCGTGCGCTCTCGTGCCACGCTCGTTCGGCCCAGCCTGCTGCTCTGCGCAGGCTTGCTGACCGCGTGTCCGAGAACTGGGTCCAGCGATCCTCCGGGCTCGGGCGAGGGGGATGGCCGGATTGACGGTGACACCGAGCTCGAGCCTCCGCGCGAGGCCGAAACCGGGGATCCTCGCCTCGACCCGAGCCGTTGCACTGGTGACGCGCTCGACATCGAGGCGCTCGTCCGCGCTGGCGTGTGCTCGATCCCCTTCGACCGAGCGCGCCCGCTGCCCAGCGAGGATCGTCTGGCCATCGAGTTGCCCTCGCGACTCAAGGTGGCGCCTGGTCAGAAGCTCGAGTTCGACTTGGTCCTGCGCAATCGCAGCCGCGAGCCGCTCGACCTCGACTTGGTGTTCCGTGACTTCCTCCCGCTGCAGCCCGAATCGACCACGCGCACCGGCGGCGACGCGAGCCAGCTCGGGCCGGATCCTTCGTGCACGCTGAAGGCGATCTCGACGGAGCCGCCGCCCGAGCGCATCACCTTACCCCCGGGTGGCGAGCTGGCGCTGCCCTGCGAGTGGTTTGCGAATACGCGGTTGATTGATCCGCGGAGCTATGTCGGCAGCGAATGCCCTGACTTTCCTTCCCTGGGGAAGGGGGACTATCGCAGCGGATTCCGGATCGGCGGGGCCGCGGGGGGCAGGGTGGTCGAGGTCGACATCAAGGTGCGTTGATACGGTCCGAAAGACGGTTTCGAAAAGAGGGTTGGGGGGTGGGTCTCGAGCGTGGCTAGTGGAGTAGCCCTCGCTCGCATGAGCAGTCTCGCTTACCGATTCTCCGCACCACAACTCCCCAAAGTTAACCCCACCAAGCACATTCGATATATTTCACAATCCACCTCACACTCTTCCATTTCCAGCTCGCGACAAACCGGCGCCACTCTCCCGAGGCCCCGCCTTCGAGCCGAGGCTCCGCCCTCAGACCTCCGCCACGCGTACGTCGAACCGCACCTTCATCAGGTAGGTCCCCGCCGGAAACACGGCCTCCCGCACCCCCTCACAAAACGACCTCAACGCGCTCCGATAAGCCGCTACCCACTCCTTCCACTCCTTGATCGCCCGTCGCATCTCGTCCCCATCTCGCGTCGCAAAGCGCGGCACCAGCCCTCCAGGCTCCTCCTCCGACTGCGCCGCATCCCTCCAGTCGAGCTGCGCCTGCACGCTCTTCATCCCGACGAAGCGCCCGCCCTCGGCCACGACCTCCGCCTGAACCTCGCTCTCCCGCGCAAACACCTGCCTGCGCAGCACCGCCTCGAGCTCCTCGGTCCCCGACACGAGCGAGGCCGGTGCCACCACGCGCAGCACCTCCACATCCTCCCCATCCCGCACGAACGCCGGCCGGAGCACGCGGCGAGCCTGCCCCAACCCCAACCCGACGCTGCTCGCTCCCTCCCACATCCACGCTCGCTTCACTAGCCGAGCCGCGACCGGATTCGTCAGCGTATAGACCATCTTATCGAGGATCGCCCCCTCCGTTCGCAGCTCCACGGCGTTGTACGACCCCGACTTCCAAACCGACTCCTTGCGCCGATAACGAAAATTCAACGCCCGAGCGACCAGCGAATTCAACCGCCGCACGAACTCCGGCAGCTTGCCGAGCGGATCGCTCACGACTAGATGGTAATGGTTACTCATCACCATCCATGCGTGCAGTGCCACCCCAGTCATCCGAGCCGCCCGAGCGAGGGCATACTCGAAGATCTGCTTGGTGTAGGCGTTGGGCAGCAGGAAGAAGCGCCGTTCGGAGCAGCGGCGGGTGATCAGCCAAGTGACGGACGGGAGGATGCGGCGCGGGATCGTCATGCCCCGCTTGTCGGCCCAGGCGAGCGAGCCTTGCAGGCCTCGTCTGCCGTCCGCGGCTGAGGGGGGCGCTCCAGCTCAACGATGGCGCCGCGGAAGCACCTCGATCTGCACCGACACTCGTGCGGCCTGAACGTTGGTATCGAAGCGCCAGCCCTCGACGACGTCGAGCATGCAGTCGTAGGTCTGCGTCGCGGCGATATCACGAGACTCGACGGTCGCCGTCGTTACTCGGCCGCGGTTGCCGATCGTGAGCTCGACCACCACGCTGCCGCTCAGCGTGTCGTCGTCGTCGTGATGTTGCCGCGCGCACGCGAGCAGCTCCGCGCGATCACGATCGTACAGATCCGACTTGATGAGCGAGCGAAAGTCGTCGGGGTACACGGTGAGCACGCTAATCCTGACGCGCGCGGGAATGATGTCGGAGGTGGGACCGAGGCCGCTCGCGCTAGGTCGCGGGTCCATGGGGGACACGGACGGAGGAAAGAAGCGCGTCCGTTGATCGGCACTCCAATCGACCTCGGCTTGGCTCGAGCTCTCGTCGCTCGCTTCGGCATCGTCGTCGCCCACCGAGCTCGCCGTGGCTTCGGCATGAGGCGTCGGGTCGGACGGATGGCCGGATAATTGCGAGTGGCACGCCGAGAGCACCGCAGCCACTGACAGAACGAGTCTCGATGACCACCATGTCATCGGCTCAGCCCACCCTGCGCTGGCGTCGTCGTAGCAGCCCGAGCCCGATTAGCAGCGTCAGCACGCCAGGCTCGGTCGCCATGGCGCAACCACGCTTGCTCGACATCTCATCCCCCTCACCAGCATCATCGTCGCCCGTCTCCTCGTCGCCGGTCGTGTCCACCGCCCCGCCTTCGAGGTGGACGAGCACCGGCGCCGAGCGGCTCACGTTGCCCGCCCAGTCCTCGGCGACGGCGACCAGCTCATGCTCGCCGCCGACGTCGATCTGCATCGCCGCAAATTCGAAGGGCGCGACTTGGTCGCTAGCCTGCCGCTGGTAAACATCCAACCACGGCTGCCCATCGAGCTCGAGTCGAACCTCGCGCAGCCCCCATCCGGGCTCGACGTCGCTGGCATCGACCTCGACATCTAATTCGATCGATTCGGCGTCCGCGGACATCTCTTCGGTTGGCGCGACAATCTCGACGAACGGAGCGATCGAATCAGTCGAGCTCGCCGAAAACGATTCACCACATTCGGCCGAATACCCGGAGATCAGAGCATTGCACCCCGACTCCCAGCTCCCGCCTTCGCTGCCGACGAAGAACCCACCACATTCGGGCGTCGGCGCCCAGCTCCCGTCGCTCGAATGGCAGGGTGTCAGATCGATCCCGCTGCGCTCCTCGATCCACCCGACGGTCACCGGCGCAGGCACGTATTGCACGATCCCGCCGTCACCACCGCCGCCCGAGACGATCCCGAGCACCCGCCAGCTCCCGTCCTCGACCTGTACGAACGCGGGCCCGCCCGAGTCGCCCTTGTCGGCCCCGGTGCCCATCCCGCCGATCCCGATCGTGGTCAGCACGTTGACGATCGCCGTCTGGGCGACCCGCTTGGTCCCGATCACCCCGTCCGCGTCCTCGCCGAAGCCGACGATCGTGACCGACGTGCCGACGTCGATCAGGCCCTCCTCGCACCCGAACAGCAGCGGCGTGATCGGGACGTCCTGCACCGGCTCGACCAGCTCGCAGTAGGAAAAATCCATCGAGCTGACGGCGAACAGGTCGCTGGCTCGCTCGCAGCGAAGCAGCGGCAGCTCCCGCGCGGGCGCGTCGCTCTGCTCGCCGAGGCGCACGTGCGTGTGCAAGGTGCCGCAGTGCGCCGCGTAGACGATCACCTTCGGGTGCACGAGCGTCGCGGTGCAGAGCCCCCCGAGCGTCAGCGCGGCTACCTGTGGCCACTCGCAGGGCTGTGTGGCTCCACCGCCGACGATCTCCGCCGGCTTGGTTGCCAGCGTGCTCGGCCGTCCAGCGGCGGACGGCTGACTCGGACCGCTCGCGTGCGCGCTCGCGGGCGCGAGCAACGAGACGATCGTGAGGACCAAGCAGGCGCGCCGCAGCACGCCCCGATTCTGGCACACTGCCGCAGCCATGGCCGAGGCCCCTGCCGACAACCTCCAGGTCCACCACGACGAGGGCGTGACCACGATCATCCTCGATCGTCCCGCCAAGAAGAACGCGCTGACGCGAGCGATGTACGCCGGTCTGGTCGGCGCGCTCGAGCAGGCGCAGCGCGATCCGGCCACGCGGGTCGTGCTGATCCACGGCGCGGGCGGAGTGTTCACGGCCGGCAACGATCTGCTCGACTTCATGAACGCGCCGCCGACCGGCGCCAACGCGAGCGCGCGTGACGAGCAGGGCCTGCCGACGCACCCGCTGCTGCGCTTGCTCTTCGTGCTGCCGCGCTTCGAGAAGCCGCTGATCGCCGCGGTCCAGGGGCCGGCGATCGGGATCGGCGTGACGATGCTGCTCCACTGCGATCTCGTCTACGCCGGTGAGAGCGCCCGCTTCCAGCTGCCTTTCGTCAACCTCGGCCTCTCGCCCGAGGCCGGCTCGAGCCTGCTGCTGCCCAAGCTCATGGGTCACACGCGCGCGGCCGAGCTGCTCTTGCTGGGCGAGCCATTCTCGGCTCAGACCGCGCTGAGCTGCGGGCTGATCAACCAAGTGCTCGCCGACGAGGCGGTGCTCGATCGGGCTCGCGCGGTCGCGCGAGCGCTCACGCTCAAGCCAGCGGCGTCGCTGCGGATCAGCAAGCAGCTGCTGCGTGCGCCCTACGCTCAACAGACCGAGGAGGCGATCGCTCGCGAGATCGAGGTGTTCTCCCAGCGCTTGAGCTCGCCCGAGGCCCGCGAGGCGTTCGAGGCCTTCTTCGGCAAGCGCGAGCCGGACTTTCGTCGATTCGACTGACGTGGCCGCGCCCGATAGCAACCCGTCGGCCGACCCCTGGGGCGAGCGCCTGCCTCGGCGGATCGGCATGCTCAGCGCGATCGCGGTGCTGGTTGGCTCGACGATCGGCAGCGGCATCTTCCGCTCGCCGGCGGTCGTCGCCGCCGACGTCGATCAGCTCGGGCTGTTCGCGCTCGCGTGGGTGCTCGGGGGGATCGTCGCGCTCGCTGGCGCGCTGACCTTCGCCGAGCTAGGCGGCATGTACCCGCGCACCGGCGGCATCTATGTGTACGTGCGGGAGGCGTTCGGCAAGCTGCCGGCGTTCCTGTTCGGCTGGGCGGAGCTGCTGATCCTGCGCCCCGCGGCCTACGGAGCGATCGCGGTGACCTCGGCCGAGTACACGTGGCGCTTGCTCGGGCACGACCCAGGCCGCGCGCTGCTGGTCGTGATCCCGCCCGATGCCAACGCGGAGGGTTGGGTGATCTCGATCGCGCAAGCGCTCGCCGCCGTGTTCATCGTGGTGCTCGGGGTCGTGAACTATCGGGGCGTACGTCTCGGCGCGATCGTTCAGAACGTCTCGACGGTGCTCAAGGTCGTCGCGCTCTTGGTCTTGGTCGTGCTCGGGCTGGCCTTGATCCCCGAGGCGCTGCCGGCCGCCGAGGCGCCGCCGCGGGCCCTGGACGCGCCGCCACCGAGCAGCCTCGCGGCCTTTGGTCTGGCGATGGTCGCCGTGCTGTGGGCCTATGATGGTTGGTCCGACGTCGGCTTCGTCGGCGGCGAGATCGAGGATCCCGCGCGCAACCTGCCGCGCGCGTTCATCCTCGGCACGGCGATCGTGGTCGTGCTCTACCTGGCGATCGACCTCGTGTACCTCGAGGTCGTCCCGCTCGAAGAGATGCCCGGTCGCCCGCTGATCGCCGCCGACGTGGCCGAGGCGTTGATCGGTCCGACCGGAGCGGTGTTCGTGGCCGGAGCCGTGGCGGTCAGCACCTTCGGCACGCTCAACGGCTCGATGATGACCGGCCCGCGGGTGTTCTACGCGATGGCGGAGGACCGGCTGTTCTTCCGCATGTTCGCCCGCGTGCATCCGGAGCACGGCACCCCTGGTGGGGCGATCTTGCTCTCGATCACGCTCGGGGTTGGGTTCGTGTCCTTTCAGGGCTTCTCGGAGCTCGCCGATCAGTTCGTGATCGGTATCTGGCCCTTCTACGCGCTCGCGGTCGCGGCAGTGATCGTGCTGCGACGGCGTCGACCCGAGCTCACGCGGCCCTACAGGACCTGGGGTTACCCGGT
>CBFGLP010000359.1:0-9590 GCA_965649595.1 uncultured Myxococcales bacterium
CGCGCGGGCGATGCAGTGGTTGCCGTGAGCTGGGTCGCCTCTGGCTCGTATCCCCGCGTCTCCGCTCACTCCGGCCAGCTTGCTGGCCTCTGTGCGCTCTGGTTGAGTCCGGGCCGCCCGCGGCCGCGGGCGACTGACGCAAGTTCAGGGCTTCACATAGCGCCGACCCGAGCTGGTCAGCGACACGACCCAAAAGTCTCCCTCGGCCCCGTTCTCGACGAGGTGCTCGTGGGCGAGCCCATCGACTGCTTGGCGCACGCGACCGCGTGGATGCCCGATGCGCGCCGACAGCTCGAAGTCCGTCGCGCTTCCACCGATATCCATCAGACACTCGAGCACCGAGCGCTGAATCGGATCGATGCCGACGGCCTCAGGCTGAACCAGCTCCCAGAACAAGCGCTTGTCCGTCGGCCTCTCTGCGACTGCCATCGGGGACCCTCCTCGCGCCCCAACTTTAGCGAGATGGGACTTTGGATCAAGCATCAATGTCGGCTGTGGATCCCAATCGCGCAGTGGGGGTCCTCCCGAGCAATGAATGCATCCTGGCCGTCCGATCGACAACTTCCGATTTTGGGCCCCTACCCGCAGATGCGTCCCCGTCGCGCACCACCGAGGCTCGCTCCATCGCGGGCTTCCTCGCGATAGCGAGCGTAACGGCCGTTACGGCGCTCCCACCGGATCCGGCGTTGATCGAGGGATCGAGCGGGCGCGATTCGGCAAAGATCCCTGGCTACATGGGTTGTCGCCAGGTCCATGATCACGATCCGGCGACACCTCCCGGCGTCTCGCTGACATGGTCCATCGGGAGCCGCCGCCCGGAGGACTCGTGCCTGTCGACTCACCTTCCGATCCCGAGTTGCTCGCCCGTGCCCGTACGGGCGACGAGCTAGCCCTGGCCAACCTCTACGAGCGCCACGTCGACGGGCTGTGGACGTTCGTCTTCTATCGTGTCGGTCGCGACGCGGACCTCTGCGAGGACGTCGTGCAGGAGACCTTCCTGCTCGCGCTCGAGCGCCAGGTCGGTGAGCCCCCGATCGCGCGCGTCGGCTTCGATCCCGAGCGGGGCTCGTTGCGAGGGTGGTTGTGCACGCTCTCGCGCAACCTGATCCGCAAGCACCTGCGCTCGAACCAGCGCGCGATGGAGATGAGCGCGACTTGGGAGCGGATCGACGCGACCTTGATGCAGGTGTTCCAGAGCCTCGATCGCGAGCCGATCGGTGACGAGGTGCTGGCTCGCGCCGAGACCCGCGAGCTGGTCAACATGACGATCGCGAACCTGCCCGAAGGCTATCGCGACGCGCTCGAGCGCAAGTACGTGCAGGGCCACAGCCTGCGCGAGCTGGCCGAGCGCTTCGAGCTGTCCGAGGCCGCGACCAAGTCGCTGCTGGCCCGCGCGCGCCGAGCCTTCCGCGAGACCTTCGAGACGCTCGCCCACGCCTTCTCGACCCCCGGTGGCCTGGCCAAGGCCCTCGCCGAACAGGAGCTGCCCGATGTCCGAGCATGACCACGAGCACGATCACGAGCCGCTCGACGCGAGCGAGGCCGAGCGCGAGCGGATGCTCGAGCACAACCTCGAGCGCCTGCTGACCCACGCCCACGAGCCACCGACGATGCCGAACGCGGCGCGCGAGCGCGTGCTCGAGCGGCTGCGCACGAGCCCGCGAAGCGAGTCGAGCACCGAACCAGCCCGACGCCCGCCCCACTCCCCGAGCGCGAAGCCGACGAAGCCTTCTTCGAGCGCGGGTGCGGTGGGTCGTCCTGCCAGCGCTCGTGGCCCCGCACGCGGCAAGGCCACCGCGTTGGTGTTCACGGCGATCGCCGCGTTGCTCGTGTTGCTGTGGGTGTTCGGCGTCGGCGATGCGCTGCTGAGGCCCGATGCATCCGAGCCGAGCACGATCCACGCCAACCATGATCGCGCGGCCCAGCGCGTCGCGCTGACCGACGGCAGCGTCGCGTGGCTGCGCTCGGGCACCGAGCTGGAGCAGCTCGGCCCTCGCCACCTGCGGCTGAACGCGGGCGAGATCCTGGTCGACGTCATCGAAGCCAGCGAGCCCCTGCGGATCGACACGGCGACTGGTCAGGCGCTGGTGCTCGGCACCCGTCTATTGTTGCGCAGCGAGGCCGAGCGGACCTTCGCGGCGGTCCTGCGCGGGCAGGCCCGCCTGATCAACGAGCGAGGCGAGCTGTTGCTGCGCGCGGGCCAGCAAGCCGCGATGGCCGACGCGGCACCCCAGCCGATCGCCGGCAAGCGCCTGAGCGCCGAGCTGGCCTGGGCGCGCACGGCCATCGCCGCCGCCGATGGCCCCGAGCCAGTCCGGCGCGGCAACCTGATCGCTCGCGTACCTCGCTGGACTGGCCAGACCACCGCCAGCCCCGAGTGGCCGCTGCCGATCCGAGAGATGACCGTCGACGTGTACGTCGAGCGCGGGCAGGTCCGCACGACGATCGATCAGACCTTCTTCAACCCGGTCCCGCGCCAGCTCGAGGGTGTGTACCAGTTCCCGCTCCCACCCGACGCCGCGATCGCCCGGCTCGCGATGTACGTCGACGGCCAGAAGATGGAGGCCGGGGTGGTCGGCCGCGATCAGGGTCGCGACATCTACGAGCAGATCGTCCACCGCCGCCGCGATCCGGCCTTGCTCGAGTGGATGCAGGGCAACCTGTTCCAGATCCGCGTGTTCCCGCTGCCCGGACGCACGGAGAAGCGGATCCTGCTCTCGTACACGCAGGCGCTCGACGAGCTCTACGGCAAGGGTGAGCTGCGCGTACCGATCCCCGCGATCGATCATCCGGTCGGCAAGCTGACCTACCGGATCCGAGTGGTCGGTGCCACGCAGTCCGGCCTGACCCTCGACGCACGCAGCCACGAGTTCTCCTTGCGCGAGGACGGTGGCGATCTGCTCGCCGAGTTCCAGGCGACCAACCATGCGATCGGCGAAGACATCGTGGTCGACCTCCAGCGCGCGCTGCCGGCCCCGGCGATCGAGCAGTTCGAGCTGCGCCACCCGGACGGGCGCCGGCACATCGGGGTTCGCCTGCGCCCGGATCTGCGCGAGCTGGCGGATGCGAGCCTGCTCCCGCCCGCGCGCGACTATGTGCTGCTCTTCGACAGCTCGGCCTCGCGGGGCCCGGCCGAGCTCGCGGGCCAGCGTCGCTTGCTCGGCGCGCTGCTCGATCAGCTCGACGATCGCGACCGCGTGGCGGTGCTGACCTTCGACAGCCACGTGCGCCGAGCGAGCGAGGGCCTCGTGCCGCTCGCCCAGCTCGATCGCGCGGCGCTCGACGAGTTCCTCGATCGCGAGGCGTCCCGGGGCCTCGGCGCCAGCGACTTGGCTGCCGCGATCGATGCCGGCGTCGAGCTGCTCGACAACGCACCGCCGGTGCCCGACGAGCCCGAGCGCGCCCCGACCCTCGTGCTGCTTGGTGACGGCCTCGCCCACTCGAGCGCAGGTGATCCAGACACGGCGAGCCTCGCTCGGCGCTTCGCTGGCAAGGCGCAGTTCGTCGCGCTGAGCTTCGGGCAGACCTACGACGACCCGCTGCTCGATGCGCTCGCCGCCGCCGGCGAGGGCCTGCACGTGCACGTCCCCGAAGGCGAGCGAGAGGCCGCCTGGCGAGCGCTCGACCTGCTCTCGACGCTCTCGACCGTGCGGTTGCTCGACGTGCAGGTCCGCCTGCTCGACGTGCAGGGCCAGACGCTCGCGAGCGCGACCGGCCACGCGAGCGCCCGCATGTTGGCCGAAGGCGAGCGGATCGAGCTGCTCGCCGAGCTGGCGGCCAGCGATCCCGAGCCCGTGGCGATCGAGCTGAGCGGCCGCGCGAGCGCTGGCGGCCCCGCAGGCGACGAGCGCTTCTCCGAGCGCTACGAGCTGCCCGAGCCGATCGAGCAGGTCCGCTGGCTCCCGCGCGCGTGGGCCCGCGCGCACGTGGCCGCGCTGACCGAGCAGGGCGTCGAGCAGAACGCCGCGGAGATCACCAAGCTGGGTCTCGAGCACTTCTTGGTCACGCCGACGACCTCGCTGCTGGTGCTCGAGAGCGAGGCGATGTACCGCGACTTCGACGTCCGCCGACCCCCACAGGACGGCTGGGCCCACTACGCCGCGCCGGACAAGATCGAGATCGTCCGCGAGGGCCCGCCGATCGTCGAAGACGGCGAGCTGGTCGTGCGCACGCCGATCGCCGTGCTGATGACCTACGAGCAGAGCCTCGCGGAGGGCAGGATCGGGCTCGGCTCGCTCGGGCTGATCGGCAGCGGCCGTGGTGGTGGCGGCAGCGGCTTTGGAGGTCGCGGCTTCGCTGTCGGCCTCCCGAAGGCGGACTACCGCGCCGACGCTCAAAAGAAGCGCAAGTCGCTCGAGCGCAGGGACTTCGTGACCAGCAACAGCCAGCAGTGGAGCTGGTCGACCCACACAGCGACGCGCTCGCCAGCCAGCGGCGCCTCGGCCCGACCGATGCCGATGCTCGACGCCGCCTCCGAGCTCAGCGGGTTCGGCTCGACGATCGGAGCGAACGCCGAGCTCGGCAACGTCGCGGGCCTGTACCACGGCGGCTCGGTCCCTTGGCCACAGGCGCTCCATTACAACTACGACATGCGGCTCGACGATCTGTCCGAGCTGGTCCCCGCGCTGTTCCAAGACAGCTACGACGTCGAGCGCGAGCAGCTCTTGCTGGTGCTGCTCGATCCACAGGCGGGCTCGAGCCCGCGCGGAACCATCAGCGCCGCCGCCCGCACCCGAATCGACGCGGCTCGCAAGGCCCAGGCGAACCAGCGCTTCCGCCTGCCCGAGGGCGGCGAGCTGGACATCGACGGCGAGGGCCGCTTTGCGCTCGTCCATGAGCGCTGGGGCTTCCTCGCCGAGCGGGTGATCTACGACGGCGAGCGGCTCTCGGCCGATCACCCCGAGCTCGGCCTCTCGGTCGTGCGCCAGGTCGGTCCGACCTCCCCTGCCCTGCTCGGCCACTGGGTGCCCTGGATGGTGCCGCCGGCCGAGCACCTCGAGCGCTTCTACGACGTCGAGCTGGTCGACGAGCGGACGCTGCGGCTGCGACCGATCGCCGCGCAGGGCAGCAACGACGCGGCGGGTTCGAGCAAGCCGAGCGAGCCCTCGGTGTTGCTCGAGGTCGAGCTCGACGCCAGCGATCGGCTGGTCGCGCTGCGGGTGTTCGAGGGTGACAGGAAGACCAGCTCGACCACGTTCGCCTGGACCGACGCCACGCTGACGATCACGCCCGAGCTCCCCGCAGGCGAGGTCCGAGTGGTCGAGCGACTGGCTGGTCCGGCGCGCTCGATCAACGAGCTCGCGCAGCCGCAGACGACCGTGGTCAACCTGCCGCTGCACGGACCGAGCGAGCTCGAAGCCAAGCTCGCCAGCGAGGTCGCGGGCAGCCCTGCATGGATCGCCATCCAGCAGCAGCGCCTCGCCACCTTGGTCGCGCTCGCTCGCCACGGCGAGCTGATCGGCGTGCTCGATCAGCTGCGCGAGCACACCGGCCGCGTCGAGCCCGGCGAGCTCGCGCTCGCGGGAGTCGGCGTGGCCCATGCGTCCGACACCGCGGCGATCGATCGCGTGCTGGAAGCCGCGCAGGCGCAGCCGCTCGGCCAGACGCTCGCAGCCTATCTGCGCGCGGCGACCAAGCTCCGGCGCGGCGACGCGAAGCCGATGGCGACGCTCGCCCGCGAGCAGGCCGGCACCCCGGTCGGCTTCATGGCGGCCTATCGCGTGCTGCTCCGTGCCGCCGAGCGGCGCACCAACGCGAGCGCGGTCGCGGGCCTGCGTCAGTTCCTGACCGACTACCAACACCCGGTGTTCGGCTACGTCGCGACCCAGCGGATCGCCTACCAGGGTTGGGGCAAGCCTGCGCTGACCAGCGAGGCCTGGCTCGCGCTGGCCGAGCAAGACGGGCCATGGACGCAGATCGCCCTGCACCAGGCTGGCTCGGCTTGGTACGGCTACGATGAGCAGAAGGCCAGCGAGCTGTTCCTGCGCAGCTTCGACCGGGCCCGCGAGCGGGGCGAGATCCCGTGGATCGACTGGCGCGTGCAGTGGTCGCTCCGCAGCACGCTCGGCGACGCCGGCTGGGAGCTCGCGTGGACGCGGGTGCGCGAGCAGGTCGCCGAGTCGGGCGAGCCTCGCCAGGTGATCGGCTTCGTCCAGGCGGCCTCGCAGATGAGCCGGCTCGACGAGGTCCCGCGCGTGCTCGAGCACCTCGACGTCGAGCACATCGATCTCGAGCTCGGCCTCGTCCTGCACGACGCGCTCTCGGCCGCCGCGCAGATGCCCGAGGCCAACGCGCTGCTCGGGCGGCTGTTGACGAGTCATGGCGACGCCCCCGAGCTGCTCGTGCGGGCATCGTACGCAGCCGAGCAACAAGGCCGCCTCGATGAGGCCGCCAAGACGCTCGAGCGAGCGCTCGACGAGCTGCTCGAGGATCAGGGCCTGCCCCTCGATCAGCTCCGCTTCTCGTACGCGCGGCTCTTCGATCTGCGCGCGCGCTCGGCCCGGCCGCTGCTGACGGGCGGTGCGGTGGACGAACGAGCGATCGCCGAGGCGCTGGCGATCGCCGACCGCTGGCGCCTCGACGATCCCGACAACGCCGAGATCGATCGGCTCTGCGCCGAGCTGCTGTGGAGCCTCGACCGCGATGACGAGGCCTGGCGGCACCTGTCGAGCGTCATCGATCGTCACCCCGAGGAGGGCGAGGCGCTCGCGTGGCTGGCCACGGCGCTCGAGCGGGCCGGTCACATGCCGCGCGCCGCCGAGGTCTGGACCCGGGCGATCGCGGTCGAGCCGACCGATCCGCTCCACCGCCTGCACCTCGCTCAGAACCTACTCGCGCGCTCCCACGAGGCCGGCGAGCAGGCCAACGAGCGCGAGCAACAGGCGCTCGCTCAGCTCGACGCGATCATCGAGGGCCAGTGGCAGGAGCGGTTCTCCTTCGTGGTCGTGCAGGCCAAGCAGCTGCGGAGCTTGGTCGCGCGCGAGGACCCAGGCTAAATCAGCTCAAGCCCGGAGCCACTCGCCCGAGCGCCCGCGCGAGTTGGCCTCGGGCGTCGTGCTCGACCACGTCCCCGTGGGCCATGATCAGCCGCTCGAAGTCCCACTCGAACATCCGCGCGAGGCTGCCCCGCGCGGCTCGACGATCGCGGATCAGCATCCGCTGCAGCGGCGTCTGTGCGACTCGCTTCCACGCACCGCTCGCGCGCAAGTAAAACCTCGAAAGGCGCGACGCGCTGCGCTGGAAATTGAACACGAGATCGGTGGCGATCAGCGTGCGCGAGGGTCGGTGGTAACAGACGATCTCGCTCGAGATCGGCGCTCCCGCGAAGAGCCGGGTCTCGAGCACCCCTTCGAACTCGTCCGGCGCGACGTCCCCGAGCACGCCGTCGAACACCAGGTCGCTGCGCTTGTCCGGCAGCCCTGGCGCCGCCCACAGGCGCGCGTCGGGCCAGCGATTCGCGGCCCCGCGCAAGTAGAGGTGGTGCAAGCGGTTGGGCGCGAGCAAGTGCGCGACGCTGCCGAGCCCGTCGAGCTCGGCCGCGAGCGCGTCATCGATCTCGATCGGCGAGTGCAGGATCAGCTTGCCGCTCGGCAGGCGGATCACCGTCATGCGCAGGCTGAGCGGCATCCCGGCGATTACCATCTCGCTCTGCGCGTCCCAGAGGTCCTCGGCGAGTTGACGCAGACGGCCCGCGGTGCTCATCGGTTCAGCAGCCTCGCTCGCGTCGGGTGGGTTGTAAAGCACAGGGGCGCTAGCGGCCGCGATTGAGCATCTTCTTCTGCTCGGCCTTGAGAGCCTTGCGCTCGCGCTTGCGGCGTTTCCTGGCCTCGCGCCCGCTCTCGCCGGGCAGCCGCTCCTCCAGCTCGATCGAGCCCAAGAGCACGAAGCCGGTGATCCGCAGGTGCGGCTCGTCGGGCGTGCGCGGGCCCGAGGGGATCGGTCCTTCGCGCTCGACCGCGGCCAGCAGCAACGACGCGTCGACGATCACGGGGAGGCCCTTGGGCACCTCGATCTCGATCGATCCCGCGGCGACCTGCAGCCGGATCTCGGTCTCTCCGGGCCCGAACTCGACCTCGCGCAGATCGAGCTTGGTCGCGCCGAAGAGCGTGTTGACCTTGACCACGCGCGCGAGCGGTCCAGGGCCCGGGCCCTCGAACGACGAGAAGATCGCCGTCATCGTGCGCTCGGCTGGGACCTGGCTGGGGATCGCCAGCGCCACGGGTGAGCGAGTCGAGACCAGCGCGGTCGAGCCCGAGGGCCGCCCGAGCGTGCCCGCCAGCACCTGGGACGGGAGCGTGCCCGGGTCGACGAGGTCGATGATCTCGCGCTCGAGCTGGACGATGGTCGTGGCCGAGGCGATCCGCTCCATCCGTCGGTCGAGCTGGTCCGCGTCGATCAAGTCCTCGCCATAGCGCTGGGCCACGAGCGCTTCGGCCCGCTGCCGCGCGTCACGGAGCGCGACGAGGTTGGTCGGAGCTTCGGAGAGGTCGTCGGCCATCGCGGCGCAATCCTGCCACGTGATGGACAGCTCGCCATCCCTCCTCCGTGACACCACTCGGGTTTCGATGCCGGACCCGGCGCCAGCTTGCATGGCCTGCCCGACTGAGTGACCATCCGCCGCGCCATGGGCCACTTCAACGGTAAAGTCGTGTGGATCACCGGAGCCTCCTCGGGCATCGGCGAGGCCTTGGCCTACGAGCTCGCCCGTCGGGGCGCGATCTTGGTGCTGTCTGCCCGGCGCAGCGATCAGCTCGAGCAGGTCCGCGCTCGCTGTGATCGCGCCGACGAGCACATGGTCCTGCCGCTCGACCTGACGCAGAGCGAGTCGCTACCTGCTGCCGCCGAGCAGGTCGAGCACGAGCTCGGCCGGATCGACATCCTGATCAACAACGGCGG
Source organism: uncultured Myxococcales bacterium (assembly GCA_965649595.1). GTDB lineage: Bacteria > Myxococcota_A > Polyangia > Nannocystales > Nannocystaceae > Plesiocystis. Next base: position 8,896 of record CBFGLP010000359.1, read on the forward strand.
GATCAGCCAGCGCGGCACCGTGGCCGAGACCAAGCTCGACGTCGACCGCCGGATCATGGAGGTCAACTATATGGGCACCGTCGCGCTGACCAAGGCCGTGCTGCCCGGCATGCTCGACCGCCGCAAGGGCCAGGTCGTCGTGATCAGCTCGATCGTCGGTAAGATCGGCACGCCGCTGCGCTCGGCCTACGCGGCCTCCAAGCACGCGCTGCACGGCTTCTTCGACTCGCTGCGGGCCGAGGTTCACGACCAGGGTGTGCGCGTGACGATGGTCTGCCCCGGCTTCGTGAAGACCGAGATCACCCTCAACTCGCTGCGCGGCGACGGGTCGACCTTCGACAAGATGGGCGACGCACAGGCCAACGCGATGAGCGCCGAGGAGTTCTCCCGCCGCTGCGCCGACGCGGTCGCCCGCGAGACCGCCGAGGTGATGATCGGCGGGGTCCGGGAGCTGTTCGCCGCGCAGCTGTTCCGCTTCGCGCCGCGGGTCTTCAACGTCCTGGTCCGCCGCGTGAATACGACTTAGTTCGTCCCACATACACCATGCACTCAGCCACGCATGACGTGGTGGCTCCTCGGACGACCGGTAGAAAAGCCCCCCTTCAGGGGGGCCAAGCGGACGCCTGCGAACCCGAACCAGCCCACCGGGGTCGCGCAGCGACCTCGCGGCCGCGACTCGGCCGTGCGTGGCTGAG
>CBFGLP010000360.1:0-7371 GCA_965649595.1 uncultured Myxococcales bacterium
TCGCAACAAAGCGCCCTGGAGCTGACCAGGGCAATTAGAGATATCGAAGCTCGCTTATCGGAATTGGGCATCTGCGGCTCGCTCTGCCGCTCGATCGACGCACGCGAGATACTCGGGCGTTTGCTTCCACGCACAGGACCACAAGGGCCCATGCGGGCCGCACTCGCTGAGCGAGAGGCAGGCATACTCAGGTCGCCATTCGCAGGTGGTGACGAGGGGCTCCGAGGCGCAGACCTGTCCGCTGCAGCCGGTCGCCATGCAGACGCTGTAGATGGCATCGCGGTAGGGCGCTGCGATCGTCGTCCCCCCGAACAGGTGCTCGAGTCGGGCTCGATCGATCAGCATCAGCTCGAGCAGGTCGATGGCCGCTGCAGCGTCGGGGGGAAGCGGCGCGCTCGGGTCGACTCGCGTTCGCCCCCACACCAGCCGCAGCTCGCCCTCGACCGGCTGGACCTCGAGGGCCTCGGTCGCGCCAGCCACCTCGACTCGCAAGCTGTCCCCTCGCGCGACGATTCGTCCCCGCGGTTGCGGCCCATCGCGCACGATGATCTCGCCAGGTACGTCGGTATCGAAGCTAGGCCCGACCGAGCTCGGCGTGTCGCGGCCCCGGTCGGAGCCGACGCAGCTAGCCGCAAACGAGACGGCAAACGCGGCTACCATTGTTAATCCCTGCATCGCTGGTGGACCTCGGCTCGAGATATGGCAAGGAGTGTCGGTCGTCGGCGCCGCGAGCTCGTGACTATGGCAAGGTCAGGTAATCTCAGCCCCCTGGGGCTGACGAAGACAGTTCAAGGTGCTCGAAGTAGGTGAAGTGGTGCGCGAGCCAGACGATCATCAGCTCGATAGAGCTCGCGGCGCTGCGACCGATTCGAGCCGAGTATGGCAGGTCAGTCGTGGTCGACGAGCACGACCGGTCGAGTGAGGTCGGCCCGCCGCCTCGCGGCTCGGCGCGGCTCGGCGCAGCGCCGACAAAACCGCCTCGCCGCGGGCTTCTACTCGGTTTTGCTCGGGCCTTTCGATCATCGCAGCGGCACGGACGTCGCGAACTTCGCGACGATACCTACATTGTCTTCGTGACTCGCTCGCGTCGCCGCTCGCGTCCATTTTTGCGAGGCCGTCGCAGGCCGCCCGGGCTCAACCGAGTCGCAGCGAGCAGCGATGATTCGTCGGACCACGCGGTGGTCCAACGACCGCCCGGACTCATCGCGCCGAACCACCAATGGCCATTCGGTCGTCGATGACTCGACGTGGTATTCGGATCGATCTCGAGCTGGCCTGCGCCCACTCGCCCGAGGGTCGATGGGTCGGCGCGATCGTCAGACCGCGGGGCGATGAGCCCGAGCGCGCGTGAAGTCGGCCAAGCGTGAGCGGATGTCGGCCGCGCGCTCGGCGTGCTGGCCGGGAGATAGCTCCGAGGCCGTTCCCGACCCTCCGGTCGCCCGGGTCGCTCGTCCCGCTGGCGTGGTGCCGGCGCCGCTATACTCCGCGCCGTGTCAGCCGCCACATCTCCCAAGAGGCGACGAACCCTCCGGATCCTCGGCCTCTCCGCGTTGGTCGTCGCGTTGGGGATCGGGAGCTTGGCGTGGACGATGTGGCCGAAGGTCGAGGTGATCCCCGAGACCCTGCCCGACATCGACCCCGAGGTCTCGCTCGCCGAGCTCGAGCTCGAGGCTCAAGGGCCGCTCGAGCGCGTACGGCTCGGCGATCTGCACGGTAAGAAGGTCTACCTCGTGATCGAGGGCCGCGAGAGCTTCGGCGGCGGTGAAGGCAAGCGGATGCGGCGGGCGCTGAATCGTTGGATCCTGCCCGACGACGTGATCGGGTTCAGCGTCGGTGATGCTCCACCTGGCGCTCAGATCATGGCCAGCAAGATCGAGCGCGAGTTCGTCGGACCGATGCGCGACGAGATGAAGCTGCCGATCTACATCGACTATGGTGGCAGGTTCACCGACGCGTTCGAGCTACCGAGCGGCCACTTCGGCTTCGTCTTGCTCGACGAGCAGGGCGAGGTGCTCATGCGCCTAGCCGGGGACGCGACTGAGGAGCAGGTGGCCGAGATCGCGGAGCTGATGGGCGCCCAGGAGCCTCCGGCGGGTCCGCCCGCGCCGGAGTTTCAGATCGGCGAGCTGAGCAAGACCAGCTGCGCGGGCAAGCACTGCGTGCTGGTTTTTCTCGACGCCAAGGTCGCGCGCAACGAGATCCCCGGGCTGGAGGAGGGCGGCTTCGAAGGCGAGATGGCCGAGGCCTTCGAGCAGATCCGCAAGCCCTCGGTCCGGCTCGCGCGAGTGCTCGCGGCGGACTGGAGCGCGCAGCGGCCGGAGACAGTCGCCGGGGCGATTGTCGGCGAGGGCGAGGGCTGGGATGTGCCGGGGTGGGCGTTCGTGCCGGAGGCTGCCGACGCACGCGAGGCGTTTGGCATCGGCGAGCAGGCGGCGATGGTGATCGTCGATCCGCAGGGGCGGGTCGCGTTCACGGCCACCGGGAGGATTCCCTTCTGGCAGCTCTCGCTGGCGGCCGACGTGTTGGGCATCGAGGCCAAGCCCTACGGGTCGGGTCGCAAGAAGGGCTGAGGGCGACTCGCTACATCAGCCGTCGAGCAAGGCTTCGACGTGCTCGATCGTGAGGGCCTGGGCGAGCCAGCGCTGGAGCTGCTCGGGGTCTTGGCAGCCGAGCACTGCGTCCTCGACTCGTGGGGTCGGAACGAGCCCACGAAGTCGTAGTAGGTCGAGCACTGCCTGGGCTCGTCCGTGCAGCTCGCCTTCTTGGCGACCTTCTTGGCGACCTTCTTGGCGACCTTCTTGGCGACCTTCTTCGAGGCCCTGCCGATGTCCGCGGACGTACAGGAAGCTCTTCAGCTCGGCCGGATTGGGTTGGTAGCCGGGCCACCGTTCGTCGTCCGTCGGGTTCTGCTCGATCTGTTGGACTGCCCTCATGACCAGCGACTCCTCGATGTGGCTCAGTAGCATCTCTCGATATACCACGCGTAGCTCGGGCTGGGCGTGCTGCAACGCGATCAGCGCCTGCTCCACGAGCGGCAGATCGGGTTCGCCGCGCGCGTGAAACATGGCGTTTAGCAAGACTCGCTCCGGCTCGCGTACGGGGTTGAGGTCGTCGAAGCGCGGCACCTTGCTGGGTGTGACCACGAAGACCCGCAGGTTCTCGACGCGCAGGGCTAACTCTTCGTGCAAGACCTGGCCGAGCTCCTCGTCGAGGACGACCGGCATCAGGAACAGGTGCGGGCCGAGGTGCTTGCTGAACGCCTGGAAGAAGACTCCCCAGGTGTCGATGCGGTCGTCGTCGAGTGTGAGCTGTACCTCGCCGAGCGCGCCGATGCAGCGCAGTAGCGCGAGCCGACGCCGGTTGGCCAAGGTCGGCTCCACCCCCGGTGGCCAGAGCAGCAGGACGACGTCGGCCCGGACCTCGGAGCGTATGCCCTTGCGGCGCGTGATTGTGCCTTCGGTGCGCATGCGCTCAGGCACGTAGCCGGCAGGGACCAGCCCGTGGTGGACGAGCAGCTCGAGCAGCCAGGGATAGAGGCGATCGAGCAGGGTCACCATGCCTTCGTGGACGGGGCCCATTAGCTCGCTCCTTCGGGTAGGGGGGCCTGGTTTCGAAGCTGGTTTGTGTGTGTCGTCGAGGGGCTCACGCCCGCTTGTCGGCCCGCGTCGAGAGGGCTTGCAGGTTTTCGCCTTTCAGCCGCGGGGGAGCGCCTGGAGCTGACGCGAGCGAGTTAGGATGGGCTGCCCATGCGTACGGACCTAGACGATGCCGGCGAGGACACGGTCGTCGACACACATGGCCGTCGCCGCGACGAGGCTCCGCCGCTCAACATCGGCGCGAAGGTCGATCGCTTCGTGATCCTCTCCGTGATCGGAGAAGGCGGAGTCGGTCGCGTATACGCTGCCTACGACCCAGAGCTCGATCGCCAGATCGCGCTCAAGTGGCTCAAGGAAACTCGAGGCTCGGACGACACCGAGGTTGCACGCGTGCGTCGGGAGGCCCAGGCGCTGGCGAAGATCACCCACCCCAACGTGGTCACGGTTTACGACGTGGGCCAGCATGAGGGCCGGCTCTACCTGGCGATGGAGTACGTGTCGGGTCAGACGCTGCGAGGCTGGGTGCTATCGCAGCGTCCGCCATGGCGTGCGGTGGTCGACGCGTTCGTGTCCGCCGGTCAGGGCCTGCTCGCGGTCCACGAGGCGGGGCTCGTGCATCGCGACGTCAAGCCCGACAACATCATGGTGAGCGCCGACGGTCGCGTGCGGGTCATGGACTTCGGCCTCGCGCGCGAGAGCTTCGAGCCTCCGATCGTCACGGCTCGCGGCGAAGGTGAGGGGCGCGGGTCGACCACGCTCACCCGAACCGGCGCGATCGCGGGCACGCCCGCGTACATGGCACCCGAGCAGCACCTCGGGCAGCCCTTCGACGCACGCACGGATCAGTTCGCGCTCTGCGTGTCACTGTGGGAGATGCTCTACGGCGAGCGGCCTTTTCCGGGCGAGAACCTCGCGTCGCTGACGTACAACGTGACCCAAGGCAATCGGCGGCCTGCGCCCAGCGATAGCGCAGTGCCGGGGTGGGTGCGGCGAGCCATCGAGCGCGGCTTGGCGGTCGATCCAGCGATGCGCTACCCGAGCTTGGCGGCGCTGCTCGACGCGCTGAGTCATGACCCGGCTGCGCGGCGGCGAAGGGCATTGCTGGCTGCCCTCAGCGTCACGACGATCGCCGCCCTGGGGTGGTGGGCGTGGGCGTCAGAGCCCAACCCCGCGCCGCCGGCTTGTGCAGAGGTCGAGACATTCAATGCGGTGTGGGATGCCTCGCGGACGCCGGCGGAGTTGGCTCGAGCGTTCGAGCGCAGCGGATCTCCGCTCGCGGCCTCGGCCACCGAGCGAGTGACACAGGGGCTCGACGCGTGGGCGCAGCAGTGGAACGACGCGCGGCGAGACACCTGCGAGGCCACGCATGTGCGCCGCGAACAGTCGGAGTCGCTGATGGACTCGAGGATCGCGTGTCTCGATCGACGGCGGGCGCGCGTGGCGGGCATCGTCGAGGCGTTCATCGCGGCCGACGCCGAGCTGGTCCGAAAGGCTCCGGATATCGTCGCCAGCCTCGAGCCGCTCGACGAGTGCTCGGACTCCGAGCGCCTGCGCGCCGTGACGCCGCTCCCCAGCGATCCGCAGGCTGCCGAGACCATCGCCGAGCTGACTCTGCGACTCGAGGCGCTGGCAGCTCGCGTGGACACCGGTCGCACGAGCTTCTTGCTGCCAGAGGCACGCGAGCTCCAGGCCGAGGCGGACACCACCGGGTACGCCCCCCTGCGAGTCGACGCGATGTTGCTCGTCGCGAAGATCGAAGAGACCCAGGCTGGTCCGCGGCAGAGCCTCGAGACCACGCGCGCCGCCTACTATTTGGCGCTGCAAGAGGGCCTGAGTCGCCAAAGCGCGGTCGCAGCCTTGGAGATGATGTGGCGGACCTCGCTCAGCGAGCCGCTCTCGCCGACCTTGCCGGTCTGGTCGGAGCACGCCCGCGTGCTGGTGCGGCGGGTGGAGCCCGAGGGGCGGCTCGAGGCTGGGCGGCTCGTCAACGAGGGGGTCATCGAGTGGCAACGTGGTGATCTCTCGCGGGCGGTGGAGCTGACCCGTTCGGCGATCGCGATCGTCGAGCGCTCGCTGGGCGCTCGCTCGGTCAAGGCCGCCGACTACCGCAACAACCTCGGCTACATGACGCTGATGCTCGGCGACGAGGACGAGGCCAAGGCGCACTTCGAGTTCTCGTTGGCCGTGTGGAGCGAGACGCTCGGTCCCGATCATCCGCGCCTGAGCGTCGCGCACATCAACCTCGGCGGGATCGCGCTCGATCAGGGGCGGCTCGTCGACGCTCGCCGCTGGGCCGAGCGAGCTTTGCAGTTGAACGAGGAGGCGGGCGAGGGGGACGGACCGAACGCGACCTCTGCCCTGAGGCTGATCGCCGAGCTGGATCGTCGCGAGGGCAAGCTCGCGCATGCGCGTGATGGTTTCGAGCGAGTCTTGGCCAGCACGACCGCGAGTGTGGGCGCGAACCATTGGCGCACGGCGCAGGCGCTGGCCGGCCTCGGTGAGCTCGCGTTGCTCGACGGGGACCTAGACACGGCCGCGGAGCAGCTCGGTGCGGCCGCACGGATCTTCGAGCCGCTCGCCGCGAGCCAGCGCGATTACGGGCGGGCGCTGGTTGGGCTCGCGCGAGTAGAGGCTGCGCGGGGGAGCTGGGAGCTCGCACGGGGTCACGCCGAGCGGGCCCGCGAGCGCTTCATCGAGCTGGGTCGTCGAGGTGAACGAGACCTGCGCGAGCTCGACGAGTGGTTGGAGCGGTCGAGCGATCGAGGGTCAGCGCTCCCAGAGTAATTGCAGCTGGAGCTCCACCGCATCGAAGGGCTCGGCCCGAACGATCGCGTCGTCCCGGAAGGCAGCGACCCGTTGCCAAACACCATCGCCAAGCCGGTAGACCTCGAGCGTGCGGGCGATCGGATCAACCAGCCAAGCATGGCCAACCTGCTCGCGCAGGTAGATCTCCATCTTCTCCGCCCGGTCGAGCGCCTGGGTCGAGGGAGAGAGCACCTCGCAGATCCAGTCTGGTGCGATCGATGTCCACGCCGCGTCCTCGGGCAGCTCGGCGAGCCGTTCGCGCCTCCACCCGGCGAGATCGGGGACTAGGATGTCCGGCTCGCTGCCGAGGTGGAGCTCGGGCTCGTCGTAGATCACCCATCCGCCCGGCCCACCGACACCGAATCGATAGGGTCCACCGATCAGAACGCCAAGGTGTGAGGAGGCGTTGGCGTGCCGAAACGCGGGTCGCGGTTGGGTGTGGAGCACGCCGTAGATCACCTCGGCGATCATGTTCGGCGGCGCACTCAGCACGTCCTCGTAGGTGGCGCGACGGCGGGCAGGTGCGGTCATGGCCGAGCGAGCATAGCAGGGGAGCGCGCCGACGCGCCCGCTCGACTCAGCCGCCCTTCGCCCCCGGCAGGTCCCTGCACTTGGTCACCCGATTGCGCCCGTGCTCCTTGCAGTAATAGAGCGCCTGATCAGCCAGCTCGATCAGCTGATGCCGCTCTTTCCCGTCGCTCGGATACTCCGCGACGCCCATCGAGATCGTGACCGAGAAGCTGCCGTGCTCCGACGTGATCGTCTGAGCCCCGACCTCTTCGCGCAGGCGATTGGCGAACACGGCCGCTCCCTCGGCGTCGGTGTCGGGCAGCACGATAACGAACTCCTCGCCACCATAACGGGCGACGATGTCGACCTTGCGGGCGCGCCTGGTGAAGATCGCCGCCACGCGCTTGAGCACAGCGTCGCCGACCGGGTGACCGTAGGTGTCGTTGACGCTCTTGAAGTG
>CBFGLP010000361.1:0-2309 GCA_965649595.1 uncultured Myxococcales bacterium
GCTCGATCAACCGCAGCGCGCCGCGGATCGAGCCGAGCTCGAGCTCGAGCTCGCTCTCGCTCACGCCAGCTTGGTCCACCGCCTGCGAGCCGCCGACCCGACCCAGGCCAAGCCGCGCGACGAGATGGCGCGGGCGCTCGCCAGCTTCGAGCGCGCGGCCAAGCACGCCGAGCCGACCAGCGAGCTGCACCGCCGGATCGCGCGAGCTTGGCTCGACTTCGTGCTCGAGGCTGCGACTAGCGAAGCGCCGCAGAGCGACCTCCGAAGCGAAGGTGTCACCGAGGCCGTCGATGATCCGAGCGACGCCTCCGAGCGGCTGCTGGCGTTCGAGCGCGAGGCGACCGCCCGTGCCCAGCTGCGCGCCGCGTTCGCCGACGAGCTCTCGACCGCCGACCTCCGGGTCGAGGCGACCTTGCTCGCCCGCTCGCTAGGTCGGGTCGACGAGGCGCTCGGGCTGATCGAGCACGCGTTGCTCGCCCAGCCCCACGATCAGCTGCTGCTCTCGGTGTTCAAGGATCTCTGCCTAGCTGGCGGCGTCCCCGGTCGCTACGCCGACGTGCTCGAGTCGACGATCGCTTCGCTCGCGTCCGACGAGCTCGACACCCGCGACCGGCTCGCGACCGAGCTCGCGTTCACGGCCGTCGAGCTCGACGACGCGCCGCGCCTGCTCGCGCAGCTCGAGCGCATGTCACCCGACCGCGCCGCCTCGCCCGAGCTGCTCGACCTGCGCGAGTGGGCGATCCGCAAGCTCGGTCGCGTCGAGGCCGAGCTGACCGAGATCGATCGCGAGCTGCTCGCCGTCCAGGATCCCGCCGAGCTCGAGCCGCTCGTCGCTCGACTCCTGCGCATGCTCGAGCTCGACCACCGGGCGACCGCCGAGCGACTGCTGGTGCTCGCGCGCAAGGCCGAGCCCGCGAGCTCGCGGATCCTCCGGCTCGCGATGCTCGAGCTGGCCCGCACCGGCGAGCCCGACACCGTGCGACCGCTGCTCGCCGCCCTGCCCAAGCTGGTCAGCGAAGAGCCGCCGCCGATCGAGCTCGTCGCCCACTGGCCCGCGATCGAGAAGCTCGCGCTCGAGCTCGCCGAGCCCGGGATCCTCGCTGGCCTGATCGACCTCGGCCGCGAAGCCGTCGAGCACGGTCGCCGCGAGCTCGCTACCCGGATCACCGAGCTCCACGATCTCGCCCTGCTCCGTCACCCCGACAGCGCCGAGCTGCACGCCCTCCACTGGGTGCCCTTCGACTCCGAGCGCGATGGACAGGACCGCCACACCCGGCTCGCCGCCGCCGAGACCCTCTTGGACGGCGTCGCCGAGCGCTTGCAGGCCAAGGGCCGCACCCGCGCGCGGCTGTGGGTCGGCATGGCCCAGCTCTTCGATCGCCGCGAAGGCGCCGAGCTGCTCGTTCGTCGGGGCCGCCGCGAGCTCGACGATCCCGACGCGTTCGCGACCCTGCTCGAGGCGCTCGAAGACTCCAAGCACTGGCACCGCGCCGTCGAGCTGCTCGAGTTCCGCGTCGAGCAAGGCGATGACGAAGAGCGCCGCGTCGCCGACCTCAAGCACCTCGCCCACCTCCACGCGGACATCCTCGGTGATCCGGACGCCGCGATCGTTCAGCTCGAGCGCGCCCTCGCGCTCGCGCCCGACGATCCGGACCTGATGCTGCCGCTGCTCGACCACTACTACACGCTCCCGCAGCTCGATCAGGCGATCGACCTGAGCGAGCGGGTGCTCGACCACGTCCCGATGGGCGCGGTCGCGTTCGCGGCCCTCGGGCACCGGGCAGCCGACGCCGCGCTGGCCTCCGGTCGCCACGCGCTGGCCGAGAAGCTGCTGCACAAGATCCTCGCCCGGGTGCCCGACGAGCCCCGCACCCGCGACCGCGTCCGCGAGCTGGCCGAGCTGGCCGATGATCCCGAGCACCGCGTGCGCATGCTGGCCGCGATCTCGAACCGGACCAGCGGCAGCGCGCGGGTCGAGGCGCTCGAAGAGCGAGCGCGGCTGCTGATCGACCCGCTCGCCCGACTCGAGGAGGCGATCGCCGACCTCGAGGCCGTCGTCGAGGAGGCGCCCGGTCGTCACGCCGCCGTCGCTCTGCTCGCCGACCTCTACGAGCAGCGCCAGCGCTGGCCGGCCCTGGTCGCCCTGCTCGAGAGCGAGTACCCGCGCCAGCACGATCTCGACCGCGTCCGTACGCTCCGCCGGATCGCCGCGCTCCAGCGCAACCGGCTCGACGATCTGCCCCGCGCCGAGAAGGCCCTTCGGCTCGCGCTCGAGAACCTCGACGACCTCGCGCTCGATCACGTCGCCG
>CBFGLP010000362.1:0-2029 GCA_965649595.1 uncultured Myxococcales bacterium
GGAAGCCTTTCCGATTATGGAGAGCGCTCCCTCCTCGAACAGTGGCTCCCCGGGGTGCTGCCACCTCGGTCTGCGACGCGATCGACTGGTCGACGATGGCCTCGGAACCCGGCTCCTTCGGACCATTGCCTCTGATCATCCCCGTGTTGGTCAGTCACGCGCCAGGCGGCTGGTCTGCTCCGCGAGCCTTTCACGAGTTGCTCGCCACCGACCCCGCGACGATCCTCGAGCTCGCTCAGCACGTGCCGAGCTTCACGCTGCTCGTCGAGGACCTCGTCCACCTGAGCAACGAGGAGCTCAGGGATCGCGTGCTGGCGGCGTTTCCCAAGCTGGCGCTGTGGTTCCTCCGAGATGGCCGGGATCTGGACCGCTTGTTCGCCAACCTGGCTCATTGGGCTCGCTCGTTCGAGGAGGCGCTACAAACGCCGCATGGCATCGAGGCAGTGCGGGTGTTGATGCGCTACCTCGCGCTGGTAAACGAACAGGACTCTTGGCAAGAATTCCTGGCCAAGATCCGAGAAGCGGCCCCAGCGGCCGAGGAGGTAATCATGACCGCAGCCGAGCACCTGCGAGCCGAGGGCCGAGTCGAGGGCCAAGCCACCATGCTGAGCAAGCTGCTCACGCTCAAGTTCGGTGAGCTCCCCGTCGAGTACCAGGCGCGCCTCACCAACGCGAGCAACGCCGAGCTCGAGAGGTGGGCCGAGCGTGTGCTCGCAGTCGCTACCATCGACGACGTCTTCGCTCGCTAGACGAGGTCGAGTGACAGCTCGCGGTCGTGGCGGAGCTCGAGGGGACTCGAGCTCACGAAGTGAGTGAGTGGATCAGCCAAGCCGACTGATCCGCTCCACCACCTTCACGACATCGATCAATTACAGCGGAATGTTCCCATGCTTGCGCGGCGGGTTGTCCTGCCGCTTGTTCCGCAGCATGTCGAGCGAATCCACCAGCACCCGGCGAGTCTTCTTCGGCCGAATCACGCGATCCAAGAAGCCCGCCTCCGCCGCCTTGTAGGGGCTCGCAAACAGCGAGCGATAGTCCGCGATCAGCTTCGCCCGCATCGCCTCTGGATCCTTCGCCTCCGCCAGCTCCCGCCGGAAGATGATGTTGACGGCTCCCTCGGCCCCCATCACGGCAATCTCGGCGCTCGGATACGCGAGGTTGATGTCGCCGCGGATGTGCTTGGACGCCATCACGTCATACGCCCCACCGTAGGCCTTGCGCGTGACCAAGGTGACCTTGGGGACCGTCGCCTCGGTGAACGCGTAGAGCAGCTTGGCCCCGTGCCGAATGATCCCGCCATATTCCTGCTCGGTGCCCGGCAAGAAGCCCGGCACGTCCACGAGAGTAAAGAGCGGAATGTTGAACGCGTCGCAGGTGCGGACAAAACGAGCCGCCTTGACCGACGCGTCGATGTCCAAGCAGCCCGCGAGCACCAAGGGCTGATTGGCGATCACCCCGACCGGCTGCCCAGCCACGCGGATGAACCCGACCACCATGTTCTTGGCGAAGTGCTCCTGCACCTCCAAGAAGTGGCCGTCGTCGGCGACCGCCTCGACGATCTTGCGGATGTCGTAGGGCTTGTTCGGGTTCTCCGGCACGAGCTCCTCGAGCTCGGGGCACTCGCGGTCGATCGCGTCGCTGGTCTCGCGCGGCGGCGGGGGCTCCATGTTGTTGCTCGGCAAGAACCCGAGCAGCTCGCGGGTCAGGGCCAGCGCGGCGGCCTCGTCCGGGCAGGCGAAGTGCCCGACGCCGGACTTTTGGTTGTGGGTCATCGCGCCGCCGAGCGCCTCCTTGGTGACCTCTTCGTGGGTGACCGTCTTGATGACGTCGGGCCCCGTAATGAACATGTAGCTCGACTGCTCGACCATCAGCACGAAGTCGGTCAGCGCGGGCGAGTACACGGCCCCACCCGCGCAGGGGCCGAGGATCACCGAGATCTGCGGGACCACGCCCGAGGCCAGCACGTTGCGCTTGAAGATTTCGGCGTAGCCACCGAGCGCGGCCACGCCCTCCTGGATGCGCGCGCCGC
>CBFGLP010000363.1:0-4066 GCA_965649595.1 uncultured Myxococcales bacterium
GCTCAGCCCCTGTGGGGCTGACAAAGGTGGCTCAACCCCTGTGGGACTGACAAAGGCGGCTCAACCCGCGGAAGAGGTCTCGAGCGTGAATGTCCGCGCCGCCTCGGCCCGCTTTCGATTGCGCTCGATCCCGACGACGTCGAAGCCCCGCTGATTTGCGACGGCCAAGATCGTCCCGATCCCACAGCAAGGGACGACGATGCTGGTGGTGGTTGGCGACAGGCGTCGGATCGCATCGACGGCGGCCTCGGCCGCGCGGGTTCCGATGCTGTGACTCCACGGCAGCTCGCCGAGATCGGGCAACACGTCGGGCGTCGGGTGGTCTGCGTCGTCGACAGCCCGACGCGAGAACGCGAGCAGGTGCGAGTAGCCGGGCCGCCCGTGGATCCGGCTGCCGGGCGGGCGACGGCACACGATCTTGTGGAAGACCAAGGGGATATCGAGCTCGTCGGCGACCCGGAGCACGAGGCCGGCCTTCGAGACCCAGTGCCCGTCGCGCTTGTTGTCGGTCTGGATGAACAGGCACAAGCCCTCGTCGGAGGCAGCCAACAAGGATGCGCGTGCGGCCGCGAGGAAGAACTCGCGCCAGACATCGAGCGAGACGCCGAGCTCGCTGACATCGGGGAGCGAGGCGATCACGGAAGTGGCGGCGAGCTTCGGATGCGCGACGAGCCACTCGACGGCGTCACCATGGATCACGTCGCGTCGCGGGGTTGGGTTGGAGCCCATCAGCGCCTCGCAAGTCCGATGACCGCGCTCGAGAGGTCGTCGAGCAGCGCGCGGCGGTTGGCCTCATCGTTCATGTAGAAGTGGTCGCCCCGGAAGATCCGGCACACGAACGAGCCGGTAGTTTGCCCCGCCCATGCCTCGAGCGCCTCGCTCGGCACGCCCAGGTCGTCGCTGCCACCGTAGGCGCGGATCGGGCAAGCGAGCGGCGGCTCGTCTTCGTGCTGGTGGGTGCCGAGGAGCGTGAGGTCGGCCCGCAGCACGGGCAGCATGAGCTTGACCAGCTCCGGCTCGTCGAGCAGCGCCTTGGGGATCCCGCCGTAGCGCATCTGCACGCTGGCGAGCAGGTCTTCGTCGGACAGCTTGTAGAGGCCCGCGCTGAACGAGTCGGCGTGGGTCGGTGCTCGGCGACCCGAAATGCACAGCAGAGCAGGCTCGGGCAGCCCACGCCGACGAAGCTCGCGGGCGAGCTCGAAGGCCAACAGCCCGCCGAGGCTGTGGCCGAAGAGCACCGGAGAGACACCTGCGAAGAGCGGCGGCAGCAGCTGGGCGAGCGGCTCGACGACATCGCGGAGGTGCCCGAGCAAGGGCTCGCGCAGGCGGGTCTCCCTGCCCGGCAAGCGAAGCGAGAGCAGCTCGACGCCGCGCAGACCGTCCGGCCAGAACCGGAAGAACGCAGGGCTGCCGCCGGCGTGATGGAAGCAAAACAAGCGTACGCGGGCGTCGGGCACCGGGCGGGCGCAGCTCAGCCACGTTCGCGCTCGCTCGGATGCCTCGGCCCAGGGCTGCATGGACGCCGACGATACCATCGGAACAAATGCGCGGTGCCGTCGCGTCCGCGCTGCACATGACCTCTCGATCGATCGCGCTGCTCTTCGTGCTCACCTGCGCGTGCACGAGCCCACCTGTGGTCGAGACCTTGCAGCTGGGAGACCCCGCGCTGCCCCCGACTCGCGCGGCGTTGCCGGGCTACACGGTCCTGGCCGAGCGCGAGGCGCCTCCGGTGGCGCTGTTCGGCCCTCGCCTCGAGCTGGTCGAGCGGCCCAGGTCGAGCCCCTCGGAGATGGTCGTCTGTCCCTTCACTGTCGAGGCCTACGGGTTTCCGGCCGTGAGCGCGGACGGCAGCACGATCGTCACCGCGAGCGCGTATGCGCCGGGCAACGCCGACATCGACGCAGAGCTGATGGAGCTTCGCTGGCTGGGCGTCGACCAGCGCGTCGACTCGATCTACGACCGCTCCGAGCACGACGCCTGCGAGCGCGCCCGCGACCAGGTCGAGGCCCGGGTCGCCGAGCTGCAGGATGTGCTCGACCGTCAACGTTGGCGCCCGCTCGAGCCTCTCGACGTCTACGCACCCGATGCTCACTGGTCGGCCGAAGAGCTCGCGTTGGACGTCAAAGCCCTCGCGCCCGACGAACGGCCGGTCGAGGTCTACTACAGCAAGGGATGGTTCATCGCGCGCGTCCCGGGCGTGAAGCTGCTCGACAAGCAAGCCCGGCTGGACTGGCAGCAAAGCGACAACGAGTTCTGCGACAAGAGCCCGCACATCAGCGAGCTATGGGTCGATCGCCACACGCGGCGGGCGATGGTCTCGTACAACTATGCGAACGGCGGGTGCCTCTGCGATGAGAACGAGCATCAGTCGGCGTTCGTGATCAGCCAGGCGGTGATCGACGAGGTCGATGAGCGACCTTGGGAGCGCGATGAGGGAGGGTGCTGAGAGGCGCTCGGTCAATGAGGACGGCCGAAGGCCGCCGGACTCAAAGACGTCCACGCCAATGTTGGGGGTCTCGGCTCTGGTGCATCACCGCGACGATGAGGATGTGGCCCGACTCCACCGTGTAGACCAACGAGAAGGGAAACCCTCGGAATACGAGTCGTCGAACGGCAGGCTGGATTCGAGGCCAGCGCTCAGGGTGTTCTGACACCAAAGCTCTCACGCGCTCGTACTCGGCAACAAAGAGACTCGCCGCGATCGGTGACCGATCCGCATACCAATCCGTTGCCTCGCGCAGGTCTGCACGAGCTCCGGCGGAGAGAATTGTGCGCATGCTCAGCCCCTAGTGCGCCGCCGGGCACGCTCGATGATCTCTTCGAGCTCACGGTCGACGTCCTCGGCCGAGAACACTTGCATCTGTCCCGTACGAAGAGCCTCCAGCCGATGGTCGATCTCGTCGCGCCATGCTGGCGAGAGCCTGTCCGCTTCGCCATCGCCCTGACTTTCCTCGACAACTGCAGCGACCTCAGCGCGCTCTTCCGCGCTCAAGTCGGCAGTCAGCTCTAGGACATGTCGAGCTTCGATGGTCACCCCTGCAGGCTAGCGAGCTCACGGCGACTGAACCAGTGAACGAATGCCGGTTCTCAGCCGGCACGCCCACCTGGTGCGAACCGAGCGCCCCTATTGCGCTCGATGTGCCGAAAACGAAAGAGCGAGCCCCTTGGCAGAGAGGCCCGCTCTTTTCACTCTACCGAGTCGGCTCAGCCCGCCTGTGCGGCGCGGAGCTGCGCGTCCAGCCAGTCATGCCGGCTGCGCGCCTTGACGGTCTCGGCGTCGTCGATCGACGAGGCGTTGTTGCGCAGCTGCTCGGCCAGGCTGTCGCGCTCGGGCTTGATCTTGTCGACCGGGACCTCCCACGCGCGGACCGCTCGCTCGGTCAGCAAGGTGACCACGCCGGTCTCGGAGATCTCGAGGAAGCCCTGACCCACGGCGATCCGGCGATCGCTGCCCTCGAAGCGGAAGCGGACCACGCCAGGGACGATCGGGGTCAAGAAGGGGATGTGCCCCGGCAACACGCCCAGCTCGCCGAGCGCGGCCGGGATCTCGACGCCCTCGACCTCAATGGGACCGTTCGTGGCCCCGGTCTTGCCGGACTCGTTCATGCGCAGGTCGATCCGACCTTGGGGGGTGAGGATGTCGAGGCTGAGGAAGTCGGCCATGGGGTGGGTTCCTTGCGAGCAGAGGCTCTATCAGCCCGTCCGGGCTGAGACGGCTCAGCTGGCCTTCTTGGCCTCTTCCTCGAGCAGCTTCTTGTACTCGGCGACGACCTCGGAGATGTCGCCCTTCATGTAGAAGCACTGCTCGGGCACGTCGTCGTGCTTGCCCTCGATGATCTCCTTGAACGAGTTGATCGTCTGCTCGAGGCTGAGCTGGCGACCATCCGATCCGGTGAACACCTTGGCGACGTCGAAGGGCTGGCTGAGGAACTTCTGGATCTTGCGGGCGCGGAAGACCAGGGTCTTGTCCTCCTCGCTCAGCTCGTCCATGCCGAGGATCGCGATGATGTCCTGCAGGTCCTTGTAGCGCTGCAGCACGTCACGCACGTCGTTGGCGGTCTGGTAG
>CBFGLP010000364.1:0-7775 GCA_965649595.1 uncultured Myxococcales bacterium
AACGGCAATTCGGTGCTGGGCTGGGACGAGAGCCTCGGTCGTTACCTGTTCGCCGGCAACGGCGGAGTGTTCAACAATTATTTCCTGATGCTCGAGTCGTTCGACGAGCAGGGCGCGCTGAAGCCCGACGCCGGGGATGTCGAGTGGCGAATGCAGAGCGAGTTCGTGCTGACCCGCCTGCACGCGCGCTATGACAAGGACTCGCTGGGCGAGGATCTCGTGTTCAAGGCCGCCGAGCCGATCGTCGGCGGACGCGAGTTCATGCAGGAGAACGGGCAGCTCGAGCGCGGCGCTCGTCCGGAGCCGGGCGGGTGGGACAACTTCCAAGCCCGCTACATCATCCGGCACTACTGGGAGGGCGCGGTGAAGTGTGCCAACCCGCAGTTCGGGAACTGGGGCGGTCCGCCGAGCGGCGGCTCGGGGACCTCGGTTGCCCGCGACATCGCGTTTGCACCCCGCGGAGAGAAGCTCGACGACTTCGTGACCGCGTCGGCCCACACGGAGCTCGGGTTGGACAGCCCGGCCCCCGCCTCCGAGGTCACCTACGCGGACAAGCGCGACGGAGGGACGAGCCGGCCGAGCAGCGGAGAGGGCTGTGCTCACTGTGCTGTCGACGACGGGCGCTGGGGAGCGGGAGCCTTGGGAGCCCTCGGCCTGTTCAGCATGCTGGCGCTGGGGCTTCGGCGGCGGACGAGCCGGCGCTGAGCAGAGGAGCACGAGGAGCCATGACCATGCACATCCATCGCTCGCGCATCGTCGCCCTGAGCCCGGTCGCCGGCCTGCTGCTCGCGCTCGCCTGTCGGCCGGAGCCGCACGAGGAGGCCACCCTTCCGCCTGCGCCGAGCAAGACCAGCAACGAGGTCGCGCCCGATCGACCAGCCCCCGATCCAGCGAGCATCGCGACGCGCCTGCCCCTGCAAGGTGGTCGCTTCGCG
This sequence comes from uncultured Myxococcales bacterium, assembly GCA_965649595.1. GTDB lineage: Bacteria > Myxococcota_A > Polyangia > Nannocystales > Nannocystaceae > Plesiocystis. Next base: position 936 of record CBFGLP010000364.1, read on the forward strand.
CCAGGGCTGACCGAGTTCGGCGAGGGACCGCAGCCACCAGACGGAGTCGAGGTCTCGGACGCCGAGACCTGCGAGGGCTGCCACGCCGAAGCGGCCGCACAGTGGCGGACGAGCGCGCACCACTTCGCCAGCTTCGACAACCCGATCTATCGCGCCTCGGTCGATCGCTTCCGCGAGCACACGGTCGAAGGTCACGAGGTCACCGGCTTCGAGCGCAGCCGCTTCTGCGCGGGCTGCCACGACATCGCGGTGCTGGTCGACGGCGCCATGGATCGCGAGGTCGCAACCGACGAGCTGCGCGCCCACATCGGCGTGAGCTGCCGGACCTGCCACGGCGTCGAGAGCTCGACGATCGACGGCAACGGCAGCTACGTGCTCGCCTCGCAGCCGCTGCCGATCCCGGACATGAAGGACCCGGCGACGATCGAGGTTCACAAGCAGGCGATGGGCCCCGCGCGCGATCAGTGTGCGAGCTGCCACCGCGCCTTCTTGACGCCGGGGACCGGGCACCCGCACTTCTTCGCCGGCACTGACGAGCCCGGCGCGTGGCAGGACAGCTCGTACGCCGGCAATAAGCTGCGCCTCGACGTCCCGGTCAAGGAGAGCGACTGCGTCGACTGCCACATGCCGCGCGAGGCCATCGATCCCAAGCTGGATCCGGCCACGGATCCGGACGGGACGCTCCGCAGCCACCGCTTCCTGGGCGGGCACACTTGGCTAGCGGCGATGCGCGGCGACCCGGACACGCTCGCGCGAGCACAGGCGTTCTTGAAGGACGTCGCGAGCGTCGACGTGGCGGCGATCGAGATCGCCGAGCAGCAGCGCTTGCTCGGTGCGGGCTTGAAGGCGGCGGACCTGCGCGGACGGATGGTCGTGGATCTGGTCGTGCGTAACCGGGCGGTCGGACACCGGTTCCCCGGAGGCACACGCGACGCGTCGAACACCTGGATCGCGCTGCGGCTGCTCGACGAGCAGGGCGCGGTGCTAGCCGAGATCGGCGAAGCCGAGGCGCACGTGCTGCGCACGGCGGTGGTCGACGACCACGGGGTGATCCAGAACGCCCGCGAGGTCGAGAACCTGCGCGCGGTCGCCTTCGATCACACGGTCGGCCCACGCGACGCGGTGGTGGTCCGCTACGCGTTCGATCTGGATCGGCCCGAGATCGCCAGCCAGATCGCCGACGCTAAATCGGTGACGATCGAGGCTCGGCTGCTGCACCGCAGCCGCACGAACGAGCTCGCCGCGAAGACCTGCGAAGCGTCCAAGACCCCGCGCGGGCGGGCATTCCTGGCTGGGACCCGCAAGCTGCTCGGGCAGAAGATCGACGCGTGCGCCGAGCAGCCGGTTACCGAGATCTCGCGTGCGGCGCTAGAGATCGGGCGCGATGGCGTGATCCCGAGCTCGACGCGGCCGGACTACGAGCGGCTGTGGGAGCTCGGCATGGGCCTCTACCATCAGGTCCAAGAGCGGCTGCCCGAGGCTCGCATGATCGTCGAGCAGGGGCTGGTCGCCGTCGAGAAGGCGACGCTCGAGCCAGACGAGCGGGCCGCCTGGGAGGCTCGTCTGCTCGCGGTGCTCGGGGCGATCGCGGCTCGCCAGGGGCGGGTCGACGAGGCGCTCGGGCTCGCGGATCGGATCGCCAAGCTGATGCCGAAGCACCCCTATCCCCACCTGCTGCGCGGGCGGGCGCTCGCGCAGGTGTGGCGCTGGGAGCAGGCCGTGCCGCACCTTCGGCGCGCTTGGGAGGCGAGCCCGACCTCGCACACGCTGGCGGCCGAGCTGGCGACCGCGCTCGGGAGCGCGGGCAAGTACGCGGAGTCGTACGAGGTCGCTACGACCGGGCTCCAGTACCACCCGCGCCAGCAGGACCTGCTGCGGGCGCAGGCCCTGGCTCTGCAGGCGCTCGACGATCCTCGCGCCGAACAGGCGCTGGCGATGTACTTCGCTCATCGCTCGCCGGACGTGCAGCCGCACCTCGGGGCGGACTGTGGCGAGCGGGATCCGAAGTGCGCACGCGAGCGGGTGCCGGTGCACGTGCACGAGGACCAGTAGCGATCGCGCGAGGTCGCGTGACCGGTCATAGTCTCGGGCGCCATGCCCCGACCTCCCCGCGAGCACCTGCGCTGCCCGAGCTGCACCTGGCAGGGCACCAGCTCGCGCGGCCGCGCGCGCACGCTCGTGTACGCGAGCTCGAGCGTGATCGTGGCCGCGTTGCTGCTCGCCAGCGTGATCGGCTGGCTGAGCGTCGACGTGACGGTCCCGACCGCAATCACGATCGCCCTGCTCTCGATCGGCGTTCGCATGCTGATCCGAGCCGACCGTTGCCCGCAGTGCGGCGCCGCGCTCTGGACCCCGCCGCCACCCGAGCAAGACACGTGAGTCCACGCCGATCTCGGCGCCTTGCCGACTAAGTGTCTGTCAAACACTATCCGAGCATGGCAACCTTGGATAGCCCCGCCATCACCTCCGAGCAGCTGCGTGCGCTCGACTCCCTGCTGGCCCGCCGCGCGCCCGAGCGCGTGGTCGTGATCACTGGCGCGGGCGTGTCGGCCGAGAGCGGCATCCCGACCTTCCGGGGCAAGGAAGGCTATTGGGTGGTCGGCTCGAAGGAGTACCACCCACAGGAGATGGCCACGCTCGCGGCGTTCTTGAAGATGCCGCGGGAGTGCTGGCGCTGGTACCTGTACCGGCGCACCGTCTGTCGAGGAGCCGAGCCCAACCCTGCCCACCACGCGCTGGTCGAGCTCGAGCAAAAGCTCGGCGATCGCTTCACGCTGATCACCCAAAACGTCGACGGCCTGCACCTGCGCGCGGGCAACAGCCAGGCTCGCACGCTCGAGGTCCACGGCAACGCCAACTTCATGCGCGTGCACGAGGACGGCGAGGACGCGGAGCTGCTGCGGATCCCCGACCAGGTCCAGATCCACGAGCGCGAGCAGCCGCTGGGCGACGAGCACTGGGATCTCCTGCGCGATGGCCAAGGCCGACGCACGCGACCGCACATCTTGTGGTTCGACGAGTACTACGTCGAGCCGCTCTACCGCTCGGACTCGGCGATCGCTGCCGCGGCGCAGTGCGATCTGATCGTGGTCGCGGGCACCTCGGGCGCGGCGGCGATCCCCTACCACGCGGTCGCCGAGGCGCTGCGCCACGGGGCGACGATGATCGACATCAACCCGGACGAGAACCCCTTCTCGGAGCAGGCCGACTCGCTCGTCGCTCGTGAACGAGGCATGTGGCTGCGCGGCTCGGCGGCGCAGTGGATGCCCGAGCTGGTCGCACGGCTGGGCGGCTAGCCCAGCGGGCTGCTTCTACATTGCAGCTGCGCAACGCAGTCCGCCGGGGCAGCCGTGCCTTCGAGGTGGCTACGAGCGAGAACTTTGCGTATTCTGGCTCGGCGACTCCCCACCGAGTGAGGCATCAGGATGTTCGCCGATAAGAGCCCCCTACCTAGGCGCCCCGCCCCGGCTACCCAGGCGAGCAACGTGGAGTCATCCGCCACCGGGCCCGCGGTCAATCCCAACTGGTCACGGTTTGCCACCCGCCCACCGCAGGGCGAGCCCCTCTGCATCGATGTAAAGACCAAGCCCGATCAATACTCGCTCGACGAAGTCAAAACGTGGGTCCCCTTGGAGGATGATTACTGCGTAACCGGCGAGGGCAAAGCACACAAACTACGCCTGACCGGACTGTGGTGGTGGCACAAATACAAGAACTTCACCAGCAAGGTGGCCAACCCCAAGGTATTAATAGATCTCGAGTGGACGGGCGGCTCTGCCCAAAAGGAGGTGACGGTCAGCAGTATCGATGTCGCCCGCCCGACCAAGATTCAGCAGACATTCGAAATCGTCCCGCACCCAGAGTGCGCCGAGAACGACTCCGTCTCGATCGACATCATTGTCGTGCAACCGGAACGGGACAAAGCGCTCTCGGGCCACGGCACCGTGCAGCAGCTGAAGTAGGGCCAAGCCGCTCAGTCCCAGCGATCGAGCGCGCTCGGGCGTGGTCGCTTGCCTTCCAACCCCCTTAGTGTATTAGCGACACCCAATGTTGGACGTTCGCCAAGCTCCCGAAGGTCTCGAGCCCGACGCCGCCGCGCTGCGGCGCCTGCTCGACGAGCTGTTCGCGTCGGAGCAGATCGCCTTGCGCCGCAGCGAGCTGTTCGATCGAGCACCACCCGCGTTGCCGGACAGCTTCGAGATCGAGCGAGTCGAGGGCATGATGCTCGGCCTCGCGATCGGCGACGCGCTCGGCCGCCCGAGCGAGGGCCGGATCCCCGCCAAGCGCCAAGCCACGCACGGCGAGATCCGGGACTACGTCGCCGGTCGTCGGGCCAAGGCCGGCCTCGGCCTCCCGTCCGACGACACCCAGCTGGCGTTTTGGACCCTCGAGCAGCTGATCGAAGATCGCCGCCTCGTCCCGCACCGCGTCGCCGCGCGGCTGTGCGAGGGCACCGTGCTCGGCATGGGCCGGACCGTCGCTGCGTTTCGGCGCAACTTCAAGAAGGCCAAGCTGCCGTGGACGCAGTGCGGGCCGGCGTCGGCGGGCAACGGTGCGTTGATGCGCATCGCTCCGATCCTGATTCCGCACCTGCGCGAGCCCTCCCCGGCCCTGTGGGTCGACACCGCTCTGGCGGCGATGATGACCCACAACGACTCGGCCTCGAGCGCCGCCTGCGTCGCGTTCGTAGCAATGTTGTGGGAGCTGCTCGGACGCTCGGCTGGCGACGCCCCGGACGAGCGCTGGTGGTTGGAGCGCTACGTCGAGCTCGCTCGCGAGCTCGAGACCGGCGCCGATTACCAGCCGCGCGGCGGCAAGTACCAGAGCTACTCGGGCCCAGTCTGGGCGTTCGTCGAAGAACGAGTCGAGCACGCGCTGCGGTCCGGGCTGCCAACCGTGCAAGCGTGCGACGGGTGGTACTCGGGCGCGTACTTGCTCGAGACAATGCCCAGCGTGATCTTGATTTTGTGCCGTCACGGGCATGACCCCGAGCAAGCGATCATTCGTGCCGTCAACGACACCAAGGACAACGACACGATCGCCGCGATCGTTGGAGCAGCGGTCGGTGCGTCGCATGGACGTCGCCAATTGCCCGAGCGGTGGATCGAGCGGCTGAGCGGTCGCACGCGCGAGGCCGATGATGGCCGGGTGTTCGAGCTGCTCGAGCAGGTGCGGGCGCTGTGGGGCTGAAGGTGTCTCGCCGCTTCGGGCATCGTCGAATCCGGGGCATATAGTCCAGAGGTGGGCCGAATCGCCATCGTCATGCTCGTGGCCTGCAGCGCCTTCCTCGCCCCAGCGGAACCCACGGTGCACAAAGGCCTGTTCGTGTTCTTGCTGATCGGCGGCTTATGGCTGTCGGAGGCGCTGCACCTGACCGTGACCGCGCTGCTGGTGCCGCTGCTCGCCACCGGGTTCGGTCTGCTGGACGTGAAAGAGGCGCTGGCCAGCTTCGCCGATCCGATCATCGCGCTGTTCTTTGGCGGTTTCGCGCTAGCGAGCGCGCTGCGGCACCATGGCCTCGACCGCCTGCTCGCCGCGCGACTCATAGCCCTGGCGCGTGGGCGTCTGCTCCCGGCGGCGCTGCTGCTGTTCACGGCGACGGCGCTCATATCGATGTGGGTGAACAACACGGCTACGGCCGCGATGATGCTGCCGATCGCGCTCGGCCTAGTCGCCGACGTCGACCGCGACCGCGACCGCAGCACGGTGGTGTTCGTGCTGGTCGGCGTCGGCTGGATGGCCAGCCTCGGCGGCATGGGTTCGCTGGTAGGCAGCCCACCCAACGCGCTGGCGGCGGCCGCCGCCGACTGGACCTTTACCCGATGGTTCTCTGTCGGCTTGCCGGCCACGGGCCTGCTGGTTCCGCTGGGGGTGGCGACGCTTTATCTCGTGCTCCGGCCGCGGATCGGCCGGACCACCGTCGTCGTACCGAAGTATCGCTTTCGCTGGTCGGCCGGCGCAATTGCCACGCTGGTGATCTTCGGCCTCACCGTCGCGCTGTGGCTGAGTAGCGAAGCGCTCGCCCAGACGCTCGGCGTCGAGAGGGACCTCGACGCTCTGATCGCGGTCGGCTCGACCGTGCTGTTGCTGGTCAGCGGGGCACTGCCTTGGAAGCACGCCGAGCGCGACATCGACTGGGGGGTGCTCTTGCTGTTCGGCGGCGGGCTGTGCCTGGGGGTCGTGTTGAGGGTCTCCGGCACCAGCAACTGGCTGGCCCAGAGCGTGATCGCCTCGGTCGGCGAGCTGCCGATGCTCGTCGTGCTGCTCTCGCTCGCTACCTTCACCGTGCTGTTGTCGGAGCTGGCGAGCAACACGGCCACGACGGCGCTGTTGTTGCCGCTGCTGCTGCCGCTGGCCCCGACGCTGGGCATGAGCACCGGCGAGCTCGCAGCGTTCGTAGCGCTCACCGCGAGCTGCGGGTTCATGTTGCCAGTCGCAACACCGCCGAACGCGATCGTATTCGGCAGCGGGCTGGTGACTCAGCGGGAGATGATCCGTACAGGAGTCTGGCTGGACGTGGTCTGCGTGGTAACGCTGGCGCTACTGTTCGCGTGGATCAGCGCGTGAGCACGAAGTGCTAGTCCCAAAACAAGCGCTGTTCGATGCGCAGTTGCGGCGAAACGACAAGCAACGCCCAAATTCGGGCGTCCAGGGGGAAGCGTCGTTCACCTGAACTCTGCTCGATGCGGCACGAACCAACGCCCGGGCTCGGGCGGGCAGGGGGTGAGGGGTCCCCGTCACGGCTTTGCCGGGACGGGGAGAGGGACCGGCCACGGTCCCTCTATCAAACCAGCAGCTAGCCCAACCGACCTCCCTCCGCTCAGGGCTGCGGCGTGCACC
>CBFGLP010000365.1:0-9996 GCA_965649595.1 uncultured Myxococcales bacterium
CGTGTAGTTGCTGTGCCGCGACATCCGGTGCGACACGAAGCGCTCGTAGTGGCCGAGGTCGAGGTCGGTCTCGGCCCCGTCGTCGGTCACGAACACCTCGCCGTGCTGGGTCGGGCTCATCGTGCCCGGGTCGACGTTGAGGTAGGGGTCGAGCTTCTGCAGGCCGACGTTGAGCCCGCGGTTCTCGAGCAGCGCACCCATCGACGCGGCGCACAGGCCCTTGCCGAGGGACGACACCACGCCGCCGGTCACGAAGATGAACTTGGTCCGCTTGGTCGAGCTGGGTCGCCGCACGGGCGCTCTACCTGGCACGGTCGCGCCGTGGGGTCAAGCGACTCGGGCAGCGATCGCGGGCGGTTCGATCTCACCTGCGCCAGCGCGCAGCCTGTTGCCAGCTAGAGAAGCCGACTGCGCTGGCAGAAGCGGTCGCGCCAGCACGCGTGAGTCCGGTCTGCGTGCGTAGAGCCACGGCAGCGGCCGCGGCCGCGATCATGCGCGAGTGCTCATCATCGTGCTCGTGCGGCTCGACCAGCGCCGGGTGTTGCTCGATGTAGCGGGTCGTGAAGCGACCCGCGCGAAAGTCCGGCTCGGCGAGCACGCGGAGGTGAAATCCGACGTTGCTCTCGATCCCGAGCACAACGGTATCCTCGAGCGCTCGACGCATGCGCTCGAGCGCCTCGGCGCGGGTCGGCGCCCAAGCACAGAGCTTGGCGATCATCGGATCGTAGTGGCTCGAGACCTCGCTGCCCTCGCGGACCGCGGCGTCGATGCGCAGGTTGGGGCCTTCGGGCCAGCGCAGACGCAGCAGCGGACCGGGGCTGGGCAAGAAGCGAGTCGCATCCTCGGCATAGATGCGGCACTCGATCGCGTGACCGCGCAGCTCGACTTGCTCTTGCCCGTAGCCGAGCGGCTCGCCCGCGGCGACTCGGATCATGTCCCACACCAGATCGCGCCCGGTGATCAGCTCGGTGACCGGGTGCTCGACCTGCAGGCGAGTGTTCATCTCCAGAAAGTAGAAGCGCGGGCCTTGGGGGTGCTCCTCGAACAAGAACTCGACCGTCGCCGCGCCGACGTAATGGACCGCGCGAGCGACCTGGCAAGCGACCTCGCCCATCGCCTTGCGGACCGCCGGCGACATCTGGGGCCCCGGCGAAGGCGCCTCCTCGATGACCTTTTGGTGGCGCCGCTGGATCGAGCAGTCCCGCTCGTTGAGCCAGACCACGTTGCCGTGCCGGTCGGCCATGATCTGGATCTCGACGTGGCGCGCGGCCATGACCGCTCGCTCGACGAAGATCCGTCCGTCCCCGAACGCGGCCTCGGCCTCGCGCCGGGCGGCCGCGAAGCCGCGGCGCAGCTGCTCGTCGTCGTGGACGATCCGCATGCCCTTGCCGCCGCCGCCAGCCGAGGCCTTGAGCATCAGCGGATAGCCGATCTCGCGCGCCGCGAGCAGGGCCTGCTCGACGTCGGCGAGGTCCTCGCGGCCGGGCACCAGCGGGACGCCGGCCTGCTGCATGGCCTTGCGCGCGCGGACCTTGTCGCCCATCACGTCCATCGCATGGGCGCCGGGGCCGATGAAGGTGATGCCAGCCTGATCGCACGCCTCCACGAAGGCGGAGCGCTCGGACAAGAACCCGTAGCCGGGATGGATCGCCTGCGCGCCCGTCTGCTTGGCGGCCGCGATGATCTTGTCGGCTCGCAGGTAGCTCTCCGCCGAGGGCGTGGGTCCGATGTGGACCGCCTCGTCGGCCGCTGCGACGTGTGGGGAGTTGCGGTCGCCGTCGCTGTAGACCGCCACGGTACGGATGCCGTGCTCGCGGCAGGTGCGGAACACTCGGATCGCGATTTCGCCTCGGTTGGCGACGAGGAGCTTCTCGAAGGGCGGCGGGGTCGGCATCGGCGTCGGGAGGATCGCCTGCTCGCTGCGGGTTGTCGAGCGGGGCTCGGCGCGGCGGATGGGTTGCTCAGTCGAACAGGCGCTCGACCGCGCTGACCGACTTGGCGAGCGTCCGCCAGCGCTCGAGCTGGACGCGATCGGAGCAGTCTTCGATCCGCTGGTGCGAACTCGGATCGAGGGGGAGACCGCGAAGCTCGAGGATGTCGTGGATCGCGATGCGGAGGCCGTGCTCGAGACCTTGCTCGAGACCTTTTTGATAGCTGCCCCCCTCTCGCTCCCACTCGGAGAGCTCGTCGTCGGGGTACATGCGGGTCAGCTCGGCATTCAGGCGGTCGTTCATGGCTTTGTTCCCAGCGGCGAAGATCATCTGAGTGTAGCGACGGAATGCCTCGGGGCCGAGATCGCGGGCAGCGATCAGGGCCGCGAGGACGATCTGAAAGGCTCGCAGATCACGAGCATGATGAACTGCATGGAAGAGGGCAGCGTACGGCCGTGCTCGGGCGATCACCAGCTCGTGCTCGAGCGATTCCGGTGTCTCTTCGGGTGCCGGATGCTGCGGGTCTGCCAGCCACGAGGCCGCAGGGTTGCAGATGCGAATCACGACATCGAGGTCGAGGACAGCCGGAGGATCGTAGAGGACCTGATCCAGCTCGTGCAGCCAGCGCCGACCTGCGGGCGACGGGCTGATCCCGAGCATGTCTACCGTGAGCTCGAAGTGCAGCTGCGCGGCCGCGCGATAGGCCGGCAACCTCCACCGCTTGGCCTCCTCGCCCTTGAGCTGAATTTCGATGATCCATACCCCGATCAGCTTCCCGTCGCGGTCATGAAGCGTGAGCACGAGATCAGGGAAGAGCTTGTGCGGATCTTTCTTCTCGAACAGCCGGACCAGCTCGAAGCTGGTCTCGGCGTTGCGGATGTCGTCGGGGATCGGTCGATCGAGAACCGCAGCCGCGTGGGCGAGCTCGATGGCGAGTCGCAGGTCGCCGAGCAGCAGAGACAGCATGCCTTCGTGAACGGATCCGGGAGCGGGCATGCTCGTCCAAGAGGCAAGCGACCCGCCAGATCACGAAATCCAACGATCCCAAGCACTTGCACGAGCTCGCCGAATTAAATTCGTCCGACCCTTCGGCCACTGGCCGGCTGCTCGGCCACTCGGGGTGGTCGAGGGCTCGGCCGCCATCGCACTCGTGTGTTCAATGAATCGCCGCCGAGAACAGCATGTGCAGCCGACGAAGATCGGCGTCGAATTGCAGCGGGAACCACAACAACGCACGCCCAACCAGCGGCACGGCGAGCGGCCCGGGCTCGGCGAGCCAACCGAGCTCCGCGGCGGCCAAGCTGCTCACCAGCGGATCTGCGCCGAGGCTGGGGAGCTCGGTCACGCCTCGCACCCATTCACACGCCGGCTGCCCGACGAAGCCGAGCACGGCGAGCACGGCGGGCGCGTCGGTCCGCGGGATCGCGGCGAGCAGGCGTTGCTCGTCGAGGCCAGGCTTGGGCAGGCGCGCGTAGGCGGTGAGGATGCGAGCCAGGCGGACCAGCTCGCTCTCGCGTCGACGGAGCAGGAGCGAGCCGACCCGATGAAAGAACGCGTCGGGTGGCTCGCGCCAGCCGAGGTACTCGGCAACCAGGGTAGCGACGCAGCGGCGACCAGCGTCGTCGATGCACGCGGCGAACAATTCGAGGCCACGATCGATGGTGTCTCGGACCCAATCCTCGTGGAGGTGGGACGTCAGCTCGTGCGCGAGCGTGGCGGCGTTGGGGCGGTCGAGCACTTCGGCGACGAACGCGAAGAAGCGGCGGCTGGCGATCTGCTCGACCGCGCGGCGAGCCTCGATCGCCGCGCGGTGACACAGGGCGTCGTCGATCGCGGCGGGGCTCGAGCTCGCCCTCGCGGCGCTGTCGAGATCGATCGTGACCTCGACGAGCTCGCCCTCGTGCTCCTCGGAGTCGTTCGGCTCGACCGGACGCGAGGCTCGACTCATGGCGCACCCCCAAGCGGGCGCTCGATCTTCGACCACGGTTGCACGACTACGTTCGATCCACACGGGTGAGAAGACAGGTTCGAGGGCCAGACGGGAAATCCCGCGACCACGGAGATCGTGGACGCGGGATCGGGGATCGCCTGCATCTCGGCGTGGGATCCGATCTGCGGCGCGGAGAGAAATGAACGAGCTCGACGGCGCGAGCGATCACTCTTCGTCGTTGGCGACGACGAGGGTGGTCTGGCTCTCGCCCAGCTTTGGCTTGCGCGGCCGGCCACGCTTGCGCTTGGGTGCGGCGGAGCGATCGTCGAACGAGATCGCTGCGAGCTGCTCGGAGAGCTCGTCGTCGCCCTCGGCGAACACGCGGGCATAGGCCAGCGCCCGACGAGCGAGCTCGTGCAGATCGGACTGGGCCGACTCGAGCTCGGCGCGGGCTCGCTGGACGGTGGCGAGGGCCTGTTGCAGCTCGCCGCCGAGTCGCTCGACCTCGCGAATCTGAGTAGTGAGCAGGCCGTGATCGGCGTCCGGGAAGCGGACATCGGCAAGTGGGCCGCCGTAGAGCTGAACGAGCGCGCGAACCGGCTCGGAGATGCGTGCCGCGGACTCGGTGGAACTCGCCGCGGCGGCGGGATTGCCGTTTGCCGAATCGCCAGCCATCGAAGTTTCTGGAGCTGCCTCATCCGCTACCGGATCTGAAGCAGGGATGGAGAGGAGCTGCGCGGCAGAAGCCTCTCGGCCGCGGGCGGCCGACTCTACTTTGACCTTCGCCATGGACCTGGTTTCCTGTTCAGTGTTGTGCCAGGCGCGGGGGAGGGTGTCAAGTGTTCAGGTGGTGATGATCGAGACGATTTCCCGATCTGCAAGCCTGGCCCCTGCCAATCCGTGACCGGGCCTGATAGCTCGCGTAATCGACGCATGGCATTCGTGGAGAGGAGCAAATAGCGACACCGTGTAAATGTTCGCGAAGCGCTCACTCGAATTCGTATCGGTATGGTCGGGACAAGGAGACAAAAAAGTTCTCACGGGATCACGAGACGGCGGACAAACACGACCGATGAAGCCCAAGACCATGCTCGTCATCGCGTTCGTGCTCGCGCCGAGCTCCGCGTGCAATCTGCCGCCGGCCATGCTCGAGGGTGGGGACGAGGCTGACACCACCACGGGATCGGAGGCGGACGAGTCCGAGTCATCATCCTCGGGGGCCGATACGGACAGCGAGACCGACACGGACAGCGAGATCGACACGGGCGATGCGTCGCCCTGTGATGCGTGTGAGCCGGGCGAGCTGTGCGTAGCGATCGTCGAGACCGATGTCTGCGCGGCCACCTTCGGCTACACGGTCACCTGCTTGGCCAAGCCGGCCAGCTGTGCCGAGGATGTTTGTGGTGACGCTTGCGTGGACGAGCTGTGCGGCAGCCAGATGAAGTGCGTGCCCGAGTGTGGCTTCGTCTTAGGGGTGGACGTCTGGTGCGGGTGGACCTTTGCCCCGAATGAGTGCGATCCGATGGCCCAAGACTGCCCGGAAGGGGAGAAGTGCGTGCCGGTCGTCGGCAACGGCAACGCTGCCTGGGATGCCAACATCTGCGTGCCGATCATGGGTGACGCGCAGCCCGGTGAGGCTTGCACGCTCGATCTCGACTGGGAGGATGACTGTGCGCTCGGCAGCTTCTGCTGGGCGAACGTCGGCCAGCCTGGCTACTGCCAGTCGCTTTGTGGACCCGAGGCCAGCTGCTCCGCTGGGCAGGGCTGCTTGATCGCCAACGAAGGCGTGCTGCCGCTGTGTGGCGATCTTTGCGATCCCGAGCAGCCCGACAGCTGTGCCGAGAGCGAGGGCTGTGTCGCGGGCAGCATGCAGGGCGAGTCGGTCTGCGTGCCGGGTGCCCAGGTCACCCCGCAAGGCACGGTCTGTGACGAGCTCGCGGACTGTCAGAGCGGCTTCGCTTGCGTGAACGGCAGCGTGCTCGACGAGTGCGATGGCCTCGCCTGCTGCACGAGCTTCTGCTCGCTCGATGATCCGGCTGCTTGTGATGGCCTCGACCCACTCGAGTGCGTGGCGTTCTACGAGCCCGGCATGGCGCCACGCGGGTTTGAGAACATCGGCATCTGCGCGATGCCCTGACCCATCGGCCCAGACGGGCCGACGACGCCTGCCGGGTCAGATCCCGCAGGCGACGTTGCGCTCTTGCAGGCGGATCGCCTCGGTGTCGTCGACGATGATCGCCTCGTTGAGCAGCCACTGGAACATCGCGTTGCCGAGCGCTCGCTCGCCTCGCTCGTTCCACAGCCACACCGCGAGCGAGCAGACCGGCCCGTGCAGCTCGCTGAACGCTAGCCGACGCAGCTCGAGACCGCCGATCGCGACCGCGCTCGCGTGTTGCTCGCGCAGGGCCAAGAAGGCCTGCCACTCGTCGATCGCCGGCAGCGCTCGCTTGGCCTTCACGCGGGCGTCGAGCGAGGATGCGCTGACCTCGAGCGCGTCGAGCAGCTCGCGATGCATACGCCGGACGATCCGCTCGAGCAGCTCGCTGCCGACCAGCGAGCCGAGCGGGATCCGAGCGCTCGCGAGGACCATGCCGAGCTCTTGCTCGACGGTCTCGCGCAGGCGGGCGAGCGCGTCGGTCGAGCGAGCCGCGAGCGCGAGCTCGCGGGCCTCCACGTGGCGATGCACGCCGGAGTCGGCGAGCGCCGCATCCCAGGCCTTGGCCGTGCGCTCGATCGCCTCGACCGAGAGCTCGCCGACTGGCCTACGCAGGAGGGTGGCGTGGAGGACCAGCGCCCGAGCGAGCGGATCGTCGGGTAGATCGTGGATCGCGGGCGAGCTCGGCTCGGTCGCTCGGTGCTCGTTGCTCGGCTTGCTCGCGGTCGCGAGCGCTCGTCGGACCAGCGGCCACAAACGCCGCCGATGCGGCGCACGCAGCCACCGCCACTCCAGCACCGTGTCGCCGGCCAGCGGCGCGATGCCGGTCAGCCGCGACGCGATCGCGGCGAACAGCCGCAGCGTCGGCGAGTCGACCGGCGAGGTCCGAGTGACGAACTCGACCTCGCGCCAGGCCCCGCGCTCCATCGCCTCGGCGGACAGCCACTCGTTGGCGAGCACGATCGTCCGCCCTGACCAGGTGCTCGACGAGAGCTCGGCAACGCTCGCGAAGAGCTGCCGCGCACGGGCGCGATCACCGGTCGCGGCAGCGAGCAGGGCCGTCGCAACGATCCCCGCGCCGCCGAGCCGCCAGCGACTCGTCGCGTCGACCACCCGCGCGTCACGGCGTCGCTCGATCCACGCGACCAGCTCGGGATCGATCTCGCGGCGGCGGTTCAGCGCCCAGGCGGCCGCGATCACGGCTCCGCCCTGAACGTCACCACGCCAGATCCACAGGCTCAGCCGCGTGAGCAGCCAAGCCGCCCGCACGCGCCCGCGTGGGATCAGCCAGATCCGCACGATCGGCCAGGGAAACAGCCCGATGGTCAGCGCGAGCACGAGCACCAGCGTGGTCGCGGCCTCGCGCAGCTGGAGGTTGGCGAGCTGGTTGATCAGCTCCGCCAGCTCGATCAACCACACCGGCCCGGCGATCAACCAGATCAGCACGGCGAGCACCGCGGAGACGGGGATGACGCGATCGCGCTTGTTGTCGCGATCGAGCGCGAGCAGCAGCGCGAGCACGATGCCCGCGAACACTCCCGGGCTGACCGCAGCGGGGCGAGGCTTGGTCATCGCGCCCTCCGAGACAAGCCCAGGCACGAGAGCCCCGGGAAGGGGTCGAGCGCGTCGAGCCGAACCTCTCCATTCTTCCGCTCGCTCGATGGCTCGGGCTCGGCTGGCTCGGTCGGGGTCGATTGATCAGCGGTGCCAACCAGCGAGGGCAGGGGCAGCCGGGCCCACAGCTCGTGGACCAGCCGGCGCTCGGGATCCCGCAGCTCGGCCATTGCTTCGCGCACCACCTCGCTGGTCCGCTCGTGCGTGCCGATCGGGCTCGAGTAGCGGCGCGCCGCCGACAGGCCCAGCTCGAGCATGCCGAGCAGCTTTTGACCCTCGCGCTCGATCTCTGCCCGGGCGGCGTCGGGGGACAGGCCGAGCACGAAGAAGGGATTTTGCGAGAGGCGCTCGCGGGCCGCGAGCCGCCGGTCGGGCTCGGGTGCTCGCGCGTCGTCTGGCGACTTGGCCACGGTCGTCTCCCTGCCTGTCTCAGCGCACGCCCGAGTCGAAGCTCTGCCGGCGCGTCTGCACGTCCGAGGGCAGGAGCCGCCAGAGTCGCTCGACGACCCGCCGCAGCGCCTGCGCGTCGTTGCGCTCCTTGGCCTGCCGGCCCTCGCGGATCAGCGTCTGGGCGAGCGGGAGGTCGCTGGCCTGCGACGACTGCGAGACCGCGTCCTCGAACAGGTACTCCCAGGTGTCCGGGTCGCGGAACCACGCGGTCTCACCGAGCTGCCGCGCGAGCCGGAGCTGGCGCTGCAGCTCGCGCGGATCCTTCTCGCTCGCCGCGCGATCGACCGCGTGGCTGACCTCCTCGAACAGCTTCTGCTCGCGCGGGGTGCCGTGCTGGCCGAGCACCGACTCGGCCCAGGCCATCGTCCGGATCCGCCGCTCCTCGAGCTCGGGCCAGCGCTTTTGCTGCTCGACCTCCTCGAGATCCGCGTCGAGCTCGAGCAGGCTCCGGCGCGCTCGCTGGCCGGCGTCCTCGTTGCCACCGCGGGCAGCCTCGAGATCCCGCTCGACCTCGAGCAGGCCTTGCTCGACACGATCGAGGATCCCGATCACCTGTGGGAGCCCCTGCCGGAACGCGTCGCCGCGCAGCTGGATCAGCCGCTGGCGGGTGGCCTCGATCGTCGCCCGCAGGACCTCGGGATCGGCCGCCGGCACGAGCAGGTGGGCGACCTCCTCGAACATCTGATCGACCGCGGGCACCAGCGCGCGGGCCGAGAGTCGGCCGCCGCGGTCGAGCTCGAGCGTCAGCTCGACCTCGCTGCCGACCGGCAGGCTCGACTTGATCTCGCGGCTGGGGATCTCGAGCGTGCCGACCAAGCGGCACAGGTGCGCGCGATCGTACTCGCCCTGCACGATCGGGATCTTTACTACGCTGCCCTCCGCGCCCTTGGCCACGCTCTCGACCGTGTGGTGGGTGAAGGTTCGCTTGGCGGGCAGCGGGGTGCCGCGCTCGAAGTAGACCCGAACCCCGTCGTTGGCCAGCGCCACGCCGATCGAGCGCGAGAGCGGCGGGTCGCTGATCGTCATGCCTTGCACGATCGTGATCGTCGGCGGATCGACGGGCACCGGCTGACCCTCGACGTCGCGCGCGTGCAGCTTGAACACGTTGGCCTTGCGGGCGATCAGCTCGACGCCGATCACGAACCCGCCCTCACCGTCGATCGCGGTCGCGGGGCTCTGCCACAGTCCATCGCCGCGGTGCAGCTCGAGCTTGACCGGGCGCGGGCCCTCGCCATCGACGACCCGCCCGACCACGTGCGGGCTGAGATCCGAGGACACCGCGGGGAATTGCAGCCACAGCCGACGGCCTCGCGTGTTCGCGGCGGACCGGATGGTGCGCGGGCGCCCGTCGAGGCCCGCAGTCGCGGCGTAGATCGCCGCACCCTGGGCGACCAGCGTCATCGGATCGTGACCCTCGGCGATCGGCGCCCCGAGCAGCGCGCCGACCCGCTCGCGCAGCGAGGGCATGCTGGTCGGTCCACCGACGAACACGATCCGCCCGAGCTCGCGCGGCTCGACGCGGTTGTGCCTGAGCAGCCTCCGACAGACCTCGACCGAGCGCTCGACCAGCCCCGCGCAGAGCGTCTCGACCAGCGCGCGATCGATCTCGAGCTCGACCTCGAGCTCGATCTTGCCATCGCCGACCTGCAGCGCCGAGGCGGGCACCAGCACCGCCTCGTGCGAGCGCGAGAGCTCGATCTTGACCTCCTCGGCCGCCTGCTTGAGCGCTCGGATTGCTTGGGCGTGGCTCGGATCGGCGCGGCTGATCTGCACGCCCTCGCGCTGAGCGATCTGCTTGATCGCCCAGTCGACGATCGACCAGTCGAAGTCGCGGCCGCCGAGGAAGTTGTCGCCGTCGTGACCGACCACGCGCAAGAACCCGTCGGCGGTCTCGAGCAGCGAGGCGTCGAAGGTGC
>CBFGLP010000366.1:0-5246 GCA_965649595.1 uncultured Myxococcales bacterium
CGGGCTGCGGTACACTCAAAAAAACTCGATGTTTCTGCAGTTGAGACACTCGCCCCGCATGCATTCCCAGGCACATGCTTTGTTGCAACTGTATGGCGGGAACTTCGCGATTTCGACGGAGGCTATCCGCGCGTACGGGAAACGCTACTGGGTTTCCTTGCAGCGTTCGATGATCATGCTCATTGGATCTACACCGACGAAACCGGAAGGATCACTCAAAATGATTCCCCCGCTCCGGAAGGGCGGCGCATCCCCGTCACCAGGCAACTGATCGAGCAGCGGTTTCAAACGTTGGGATTCGATGTTGTACCCGAGAGCCTCGATGTATATCAGGACTCACGCTGCCGATCGGCCCGTGAACGCCAAGTAGCTGACCGAACAATCTATTGTGAATGGCACTACCGGATCCAGCGACACATCAACCGCGTACACTTACACGGACCGATTGAAGAGTCAGAGGATCGACCGATCGTCGCCATCTTCTGTGGGCACCTACCCACTCCAGGAGCTTGATCTCGGTCAGCTCTCGTCGCCCTGCGGCAGCGCCTTGCTGGTCGGCCCAGCCTCGAGCGCCATGCTGCCTTGCCCGACCGGCGTCTCCGGCAGCATCCGCCTGAACATCGCCTCGCCGTGCTCACCCTCGACCAGCGCGAGCCGGCGCGACTTCGCTTCGCTGGCCAAGCGCGTGCCCGGGAACGCCTTGGTCGCTTGCTCGTAGGTCTCGGCCGCGAGCTGCCGCTCGCCGAGGAACTCGTAGGCCTGGCCGAGGTGATAGAGGTACACGACGCGGGCCGGGTTGTAGGCCAGCGATCCCAACCCTCGCTCGAGCAGCCCCGCGGCCTCGCGCGCCCGGCCCATGCGAACCAGGCACAGCCCCTCGAGCGCTCGCCAGGCGTCGGCGACCAGCTCGCGGTAGCGCGGCGGCACGTGCTCGAGGCACGCGTCGCGGTCTCGTCGGATGTCGGCGAGCCGCTGCTCGTCCGGGGTGTTGCCCAAGATCGCCAGCTCGTGGCGTCCAAAGTTGGCCAGCGCCTGCAGGTGCGGCGACAACCCGGTGTCGTCGGCTCCGTAGATCTCGCGCGCCTCGTCGAGCCGCCACTCGGCGACCAAGAGCCCGCCGAGCTGCGCCCGCGCCAGCCACTGTCGCTCGACGCTGACCGCCTCACCCGCAGCCGCGAGCGCGAGCTGCTTGCGGAGGTTCATCTCGATCTCGCGCTGCTGCCCGGTCGCGATCGCGTGGCGGAGGTTCTCCGCCGCATAGAGGGCGCGGTTGTGGCGATCGCGGCTGACCATCCACGCGCCGAGGGCCGTGCCGAACGCGAGCGAGAACAAGGCCGCGACCTCACCCTCACAGCCGGGCACCACCGCCGCAGTCATGATCAGGAGCAGCTTGGGCAGCGCTCGCCGGATCCGTCGAAGCACACCGAGAGTGTAGCCGTCACCCGGGGCGCCCTGTCGCGCTCGTGCGTGATCGGGCGCTCGTTGACCCGCCTACACCAGCAGGCAATCCATCGCGCCTCCGGCGTCTCGCGTGCGCCCGCTCGCGCGCAAGGGCTTCGTCCTGGAGAGGGCCTAGGCTAGAGCGCGTCCTGGTCCTCGGAGCTCGAAGGCAGCGGCGGCAGCACGAGCCCATCCAGCGGCTCCCGCATGCGGGCCGCTCGACGCTCCTGCAAGGTCGCTATCACACGCTGCAGGCCCTCGTCGTCCCACCGACGTGGGTCGTGCCGCACACCCTTGCCTTGGTTGCAGCGCGAGCACGCGATCGCGAGGTTCGCGATCGCGTCGGTCCCCCCGTGCGTGCGCGGCACGATGTGCTCGACCGTCTCGTGCGAGAGCGGGTTGCCGTCGAGATCGATCGCCAGCCGCCGGTTGCAGTGGATGCACTTGCCCGACAGCACCGTGATCTCGCGCGTGCCGACGTGCACGCGCGCGAGCTCGAAGGTCGAGTCGGTCGCCGCACACCAAAGCAGGAGCCGCCGCGTCCGGTTGCGTGCTCGACCCTGCCCCGATCCTGATCCCGACACTGCCGAGCAGTGTAGCGCGAGCCAAAAAACCATCGCGTCCGGGGGCCCGTCCGCGCGGCGAGAAAAATTTGGGTTCCGAGCCAACTCGATCGATCACCCGAGCATGCTCGTTGCTCCGCGTGCCCGCCTTCGTCGAGTCGCTCCTCTGCTCGGACTCCTGCTCGCCTCGACCCTCGCTGGTGAAGCCGCCGCGACCGACACCCTCTCGGTACCTCTGTTCAGCGATCGCAGCGAGAGCCTCTGGCCGCTCGCGGTCGCGCTGGAGATCGTCGATCTGGAGACGGGCGAGTCGGTGGTCCCGCGCCGCGAGCTCGTCGTCGCCGATGGCCAGCACACCACCTTTGCAGAGTCGGTGACCACGCCCCGCGGCGAGCACCACTTCGAGATCGAGCTGGTTGCCCGGCATCACGTCGAAGCGATCGAGCTCGAGTACGACCTCGCCGTGCGCGAGGCCGTGTTCGAGGAGCTGACCTGGAGCGACTACCTGCTCCACCGCCTGGCCTTGGCGCCGCGGCCCGAGGTCGGACCGGAAGGCCTCGCTGCGGCCCGCGCCGACATCATCGAGACCAAGCGCGAAGCTCACTCCGAGCAGGTCGTGGTGGGGGGTGATCGTTACGAAATCCGCCTCTACGCCCAAAGCCTGCGCGGTTGACACCGCACAGAGCGACGGCTAATCCTTGGCCCCGAACTCTTCTTCGGGTACGCGAGCTCACCCGACCGCACGCACTCGCGAGCCGCCGCGTCGCACGAGAACATCACCGCGCCCGGCCTCGTCGGTCCCTCGCTCGCTCCACCGCCTCTCGGAGTCTCACTCATGTCGAACGCTCTTTCGTCCACCTTCTCGAGCTCGCTACTTCGATACGGCTTCGGTGCGCTGACCGTCGGCGTCCTGGCCCTCTCGCTCGGTGGCTGCAAGAAGCCCGAGTACCCCGCGTGCAAGAAGGACAAGCACTGCAACGTGGACAAGGACGAGAAGTGCGTCGACGGCCAGTGCGAGCGCGAGTGCAAGTCGCCGACCGACTGCGAGGGCATGGGCCCCGAGGGTGAGAACTGGCTCTGCGGCGGCGAAGGCATCTGCGTCGATCCGACTGCTGGTGGTGGAACCGGCCAAGGCTCGCCCTGCACCAGCAGCCTCGACTGCACCGGCGGCCTCGTCTGCAAGGCCGGCATCTGCGACTTCTGTGCCGCCGACATGGACTGCCCCGCCGGCACCTGTGACCTCGGCACCGGCCTGTGCGCGGGCGCGACGGACGGCCAAGGCGTCTGCACCGTCGACGACGACTGCGCGATGGACGAGATCTGCGACGCCGGCATGTGCATCTTCTCCGGCGACTACGAGGGCGACGGCGAGACGCTCTGCAACCTCAACGCCGTGTTCTTCGGGTTCGACAGCCCGCAGCTGAGCCCCGAGACCCAGCAGCAGCTCAAGGACGCCGCCGAGTGCATCAAGAACCAGGGCCGCCTGGTCTACCTCGAGGCCCACGCCGACGCGCGCGGCACCGAGGAGTACAACATCCTCCTCACTGACAAGCGCGGCCAGTCGGTCAAGACCTTCCTGCAGGACCTCGGCGTGCCGCCCGAGAACATGCAGGTGATCTCCAAGGGCAGCCTCGAGGCCGCCGGCTCCGACGAAGCTGGCTACGCCCAGGACCGCCGCGTCGAGTTCATCTGGCAGTGACCTGCTCGCTGAATCAGCCCCGCAGGGGCTGAGGGCTCCTGCGCACTGCCAACTCCAGTCGACCCTTCGCGGGCCCGACCCTGCTCGCTTCGCCGAGCCTCCACCAACCTGGCCCCGCGCCGGGTTTTCGACCATCGAGGGACCCATGACCCAAAACAGCCTTCGTCTCATCGCCCTGCTTCCCTTGTTGCTGCCGCTCTCGGGCTGCCTCGTGCTGAAGCCGGAGCACGACGAGCTCGAGAAGGAGGTCTGGGAGCTGCGCAAGAAGGTCGCCGAGCGCGACAAGGAGCTCGAGGAGACCCTGCTCAAGGCGCAAGAGCAGATGGCCCAGGTCGAGGGCCAGCTGCAGCGCGCCGAGATGATCCTGCGCGACAACCAAGCCTCGCTCGGCGTGCGCGTGGAGAACCTCGAGTACGACCTCGCCGCCGTGCGCGGCCAAGCCGAGGACAGCCTCAACGAGGTCGCCGCCCTCACCCAAAACGTCACCGAGTCGCGCACCGACATCGACAAGCGCCTCACCGCGATCGAGGGCAAGGTCAGCGCCGACGCCGACATCCCCGAAGGCAAGACCGACCTCCTCAAGGAAGCCGAGCGCTCGCTCGAGGCCAAGGACTACGCTCGCTCCCGCCGGCTGTTCCGCACCTACCTCTCGCGCTATCCCGGCGACGCCAAGGAAGCCGAGGTCCGCTTCAAGATCGGCCTGACCCTGTTCTCCGAACGCGACTATCGCAGCGCCCTCGGCGAGTTCTACTGGCTCGTCCAGAACGCCCCCGAGAGCGACGTCATCCACGACGCCGTCTATTACTCCGGCCTCGCCTTCGCCAAGCTCGGCCAATGCGACAAGTCGATCGCCTACTTCAAGGCGATCCTCAAGCCCGACTCCGGCGCCCCGGATCGCTACAAGAAGCAGGCCGAAAAGCAGATCGAAACGCTCGAAAAGGACGATGGCAAGATCTGCACCGATCGGGCGAAGCCCGAGGGTGAAGGCGGCGGCGAAGCGGCCACCGAACCCGAGCCGGCCGCGACGGACAAAGAGAAAAAGTCCGACAAATCCGATTCGAAGCCGAAGAGCTGATCGCTCCTCGCTCGAATCGATCACCGAGCCGACCTCGCAGCCCAACCTGCGAGGTCGTTGCTTTTCCATCTCTCCCACCGCCCGCTCAAAGCCGAGCTCGCTGCACGTCACCCGATCCCCACTGGCCGCGGACGCTTCACTGCCCTCCAGTGTGGAGCCGACCGAGCGGCTCCCCAGTGTGGGAATGCCCCCGAAGGCGAACCGAGCGGCTCCCCAGTGTGGGAATTGCCGGCGAGGGTGAAGGGAGGGCCCGCTCGAATGGAGGGGACCGCATTTGCCGAGCACGTGCCGCGGCACGGCCCTCGAAGTCTTCGCCAAGCTTCACGCCATAACAGGTGGTATCCGGCACGCGCGCAGCAAATGCGCCCTTCGGTAGCGTAAAGGGAGGCAGCCATTCGAACAGGGCCCGAATTCCAGTCACAGAGTCGCCCCTGGATAACCAGCCGCGGTGCCCAATAACCGCACTATG
>CBFGLP010000367.1:0-6732 GCA_965649595.1 uncultured Myxococcales bacterium
GGGCTTGAGGTCGCGGTGGATGACTCCGCGCTCGTGTGTATGGGCGAGCGCGTCGCTGAGCTCGAGCGCGATCCGACGCACGACCGGCCAGGGCAGCGGGCCCTTGGCGTGGATCAGCCTGTCGAGCGTGTGGCCGCGGAGCAGCTCCATCGCGAAGTAGGGCACGCCCTCGGGGGTCACGCCGAAGTCGAGCACGTCGACGATGCCATCGTGATCGACCGCGACGATCGCCTGGGCTTCGCGACGAAAGCGCGGGCCGCCTTCTTCGTGGGTCAGGAACTTGATTGCGACCGGTCGATCGAGCGAGATGTGGCGAGCCTCCCAGACCTCGCCCATGCCACCGACGCCGATCTGTTTGGCCAGGCGATAGCGGCCATCGATCAACAGCTCCGGGTGCGCGGCCACGCGGCGACGGCCCTCGTAAGGATCGGTCAGCTCGTCGTCGAGCGTCGTGGTCGCCGAGCTGTGGCCCGCGTAGTTGATCGTCGGGTCGTCTTCGTTGGACGACCAGCGCTTCGTCGCGCGCGTCGGATCGTCGTCACTAGCCGGCCCGCGCTGCACGGTCCGATCGTCGTCGCCGCTCGTCTGGCCAGCCGGCAGCCAACGCAGCCGAGCCTCGCCCGCCTGTTGTCCTTGAACCATAGCGCCTCGACGGGTCGTGATCGTACCCGCGTCACGAGTGGAGCACGTCGACCTCGCGCCTGCGAGCTGCCGAATGCTCCACTGATCGTGAGGACGATTGCGCACGGTCGGCAGGCTTCGCTACCCACCTCGCGATGGGGCGTGGTCGAGCGAGCCCGGGCTCAATCGTTGCTCGGTGGCGTCACCGGGCGTGGATCCTCGGTGCAGATGACTCGGCCGGCGTCTCCGTCTCGGCTGCAGAACCATCGCTGCTCCGCACAGATCGCCGTCCACGAGCTCGGGCCCTCCCAGGGGGTATGCGAGTCGGCGATCGTGACCGCGTCGGGTTCGCAACCAATCACCGGTGCGGTGTCGTGGGCGAGGCCAGCGGCGCAGCCCAGCGAGCAGCAGGCCAGCGAGGCGAGGAGGACGAGGCGCGGGCGGGGCACGACCCATTGCAGCACGTTCGTCGTCGCGCTGCGAGTGGGGGGATCAGCCCCTCGGTCGCGGGCGACCGACTCAGCCCATCCCCCATGGCCCGCGGCAGGTCGTCGCGCTCGCCTCGACCGGGCCGCCCGACTTGTTCTTGACCACCTCGTGGACCAGCGAGAAGCGCCCGGTTCGGTTGGGCGAGGCGGTGCCGATTCGCTCGATCCGCGAGTCGATCCGCAAGCTCACCAAGGGCCCGAGCGAGGGCTCCTCCGCGCTCGCCTCGCGCAGCAGCAGCACGCGGGTCTCGTGCTGGCGCGCGAGCGCGAGCAAGCGGCCCATCCACGCCGGCGATCCCTTTGGCTCGGCTTGGACGAAGTCGATCACGAGCAACCCGAACCCACCCGAGCGCAGCAGCAGCTCGGCTGCGCGGCACTGCCCGTGCGGGCCCTCGTGCGCGGGCACGTGCACGACGATCAATGCGTCGAGATCGATGCCGCGCTCGGCGAGGTCCGGCGGATAGAGCTGACCACCACGCAGCTGAATCCACGCCGCCGTGTCGCCCTCGCGCTGCACGTGGGCGAGGATCGACGCCGCGCTGCTCGTGCGAGCCTGGCCGCTCAGCTCGACGAGGCGACCCGGAGCGACGACCTCGGCCAGCGGTCGCCCAGCGGGCTCGGGCAGCGGCGCAGCAACGACGTGCAAAGGGGAGGGGCTCGACAACAGAAGGCTCATGACGCGGGCTCGGTGGCGGAGAAGAGCGGAGAAGGAGCGGGGATTAACGAGCCTTCATATTGTACTGAGTATGTGTTCAGCATGGGTCGATCGCGTCGAAGTTCATTGTTTGGGACGTCCCAGAAGGTGATCGGCCGAGCCCCAGCGAGGGGTCGGGTCGGCTCGCTCGATGTGGTGCGCCATCGCGCGAGCACGAGGGCGAGCTAGAGCGATCCGCGATCACCGAGCCGAGCCGAGCGGCCCGTTCGAGGGCGCTCGCGCGGTGCGGGCCTCATGACCACCCAATCGCTTGCTCGCGCGCCGCTCGGCTGGCCAAGCTCAGGCATGCGCTTCGAGCATCTGCCCACGCTGCCGCCCGACGCCGAGATCGCCCAGACGGCTACGCTGGCGCCGATCACCACGATCGCTAGCGCGCTCGGGTTGAGCGAGGACCAGCTCGATCCTCATGGCCGATACAAGGCCAAGGTCTCGCTCGACGAGCTCGATCGTCGTCGCGCCACGCGGGCGCGCGGCAAGCTGGTGTTGGTCACCGCGATGACCGGCACTCGCTTTGGTGACGGCAAGACGCTGACCTCGGTCGGGCTCGCGCAGGCGCTCGGGCGCATGGGTGTGTCGCACTGCTTGGCGCTGCGCGAGCCCTCGCTCGGGCCGGTGTTCGGGATCAAGGGCGGGGCGACCGGGGGCGGCTGCTCGCAGGTGCTGCCGATGACCGACATCAACCTGCACTTTACTGGCGACCTCCACGCGATCACGGCGGCCAACAACCTGCTCGCCGCGTTGATCGACAATCGGGTCCACTTCGAGCTGCGGGGGCTCGCCAAGGGTCGGGCGATCGCGGGCAGCGACGTCGATCCCGAGCGGATTGTCTGGCGACGGGTGCTCGACGTCTGCGATCGCCAGCTCCGTCAGTGCGAGATCGGGCTGGGCGGGACGAGCAACGGGTTCCCGCATCAGACTGGCTTCGACATCACGGCCGCGTCGGAGATTATGGCCGTGCTCGCGCTCGCCCGCGATCGCGCGGACCTGCGCGCGCGCTTGGGTCGGATCGTGGTCGCATGGACTCGTGAGGGCCGACCCCTGACCGGTGCGGAGCTCGAGTGCGTCGGGGCGCTCGAGGTCCTGCTCCGCGACGCGCTCGCGCCCAACCTCGTGCAGACGCTCGAGCGCACGCCCGCGCTGATCCACTGCGGGCCCTTTGCCAACATCGCGCATGGCTGCAACAGCCGGGTCGCGACCGAGCTGGCCTTGCACAGCTCCGATTGGACGGTGACCGAGGCTGGGTTCGCGGCCGACCTCGGCGCGGAAAAATTCCTCCACATCAAGTGTCGCGAGCTCGGCCACTTTCCTGCGGTCGCGGTGCTGGTCGTGACCTGTCGGGCGCTCGCGCTGCACGGTGGCGCGGAGCTCGGGCCCAAGGGCGAGCGGGTCGGTGACGCGAGCGAGCGGATCGCCGCGATCGAGCGCGGGTTTGCCAACGTGCGGGTGCACCTCGACAACCTGCGCAACAAGTTCGAGCTGCCGGTGGTGGTTGCGATCAACCGGTTCGGGTTCGACGGCGAGGACGAGCTGGCCCGCGTGCGTGAGCTGTGCGAAGGCGAGGGCGTAGCCTGGGCGCTCAGCGAGGCGCACGCGCGTGGCGGGGCCGGGGCGCTCGCGTTGGCCGAGAAGGTGATCGAAGCCGGAGCTGGCGGGAATCGGCCGTTTCGATCGCTCTACGATCTGGGCGCGCCCTTGCGGGCCAAGGTCGAGTGTCTGGCGAGGGAGATCTATCGGGCCGAGGGCGTCGATTGGAGCGAGCAGGCCGAGCATGACCTGGCCGCGATCGAGCAGATCGGCGGCGGGGCGCTGCCCGTGTGCATGGCCAAGACCCAGCACTCGCTGTCCGACGATCCGAAGCTGCACGGCGCCCCAACCGGTTGGCGACTGCGCGTGGCGGGGCTGCGGCTGAGCGCGGGGGCGGGGTTCGTGGTCGTGCGGACCGGCGACTTGATGCTGATGCCGGGCATGCCCGAGCGGGCGGCGGCGCAGCGGATTCATTTGAACGATGACGGGACGATCGTCGGGCTGGCTTAGCGGGCTGAAATGATCGCGTCCCGCTCGCGCGTCCTCGGGTCCGTGCGGCGGCTTCGACGACGTGCGATCCTCCTCGCGGCCCTGGCCCTGCTGATCGCGGGCTCGCTGACCATGCTGATCCGCCGGCACATCCTGAGCTCGACCGCGCCGCACATCTATGCGCTCGAGACGGTGCCGCATCGTCCGGTCGCGCTGGTGCTCGGGGCCAAGGTCTGGGGTGATCGGCCCTCGCACATGCTCGAGGATCGCTTGGCCGCCGCGCTCGCGCTCTACGAGGCTGGCCGCTGCGACAAGCTCCTGCTGTCTGGCGCCCACCACCGCGATGACTACGACGAGGTCGGCGTGATGCGGCGCTGGCTGGAGGAGCGGGGCGTCCCGGCCGACGATCTCTACCTCGATCACGCCGGCCTGCGGACCTTCGACAGCATGGTCCGGGCCAAGCAGGTGTTCGGGGCCGAGCAGGTGATCGTGATCAGCCAGGACTTCCACGTGCCGCGGGCGATCTATATCGGCCGCACGATCGGGCTCGACGCGATCGGGGTCGCGGCTCCTGCGGGCTACGTGTATCCGCGCGCCCTGCATCGCCGAAACGCCCTGCGCGAGCGTGTCGCTCAGGCGCGGGCGTGGTTGGACATCCACGTGTTGGCCACGAAGCCGAAGTTCGCGGGGCCGCCGATCGATCTCGACGCGTCGGGCCGGGCTACGCATTAGGCCGCGCTTCGAGTGCTCGCCTGAGCGCCTGCTATCCTCGTGGCGTGTCCGACGTGCTCAACCTCAACCGCTTTCGCAAGCGCAAGCAGCGAGAGGAGCAAAAGCAGCAGGCCGAGCGTAACCGCGTCGTGCATGGGCGCAGCAAGGCCGACAAGCAGCTGGTCCGCTTCGAGCAGCAGCGCGCCGAGAAGCAGCACGAGGGGCGGCGGCTCGAAGGGCAGGGGAGCGAGCCGGACAATCCGCCGGCCGAGGTGATCGACATGCCCGAAGCCGAGCGCGAGGAGCAGGACTAGCGAGCGATGGATCACCGCCGGCTCGCGCTCGCGTTCGCGTTCGTGCTGGTGCTAGCGACGCTCGCGGGCGTGCTCGCGTCGGCTTGGATGCACGCCGAGCTGTGGACGGGTGCGCGGATGCTCGGCAGCGGCTACCTGTACGGCGTCGCGTACAGGCTCCACGGCGCCGATCTGTGGATCGGCGCTGCACCCATCGCGATCCCGGGCGCGTTCGGGCTCTGGCTGCTGCCCGATCGGCTGGGCCGCGAGGAGCTGGCCATGAAAGGGCTCGCGCTCGCTGCTCTGCCGCTGGTGTTGTTCGGGCTGACCTCGCTGCTGGCCTTGCCGCTCTTGCATATCTTGCATGTCCCGCCCGACCCGCTCGTGCTCATCGGGATGGTGCTGCTCGCCCTCGGCTTGGTCTTGCTCGGCGTGACGCTCTTCGCCACGGGCTTGGCAGCGCGTCGCGGCGCGTTGTTAGACGCTCCCTTCGCGCTGGGCATGGTCATGGTCGGCCTGGCGACGAGCGTCAGCGCGCTCGTCTCGATAGCGAAGGGCTTCGTGACACCGGAGCAGGCCAGCGTCCCTCCGCTCGAGCTGCTCGGGCTCGGCGCGGTGGTGCTGGTCAGCGACATCCTGGCTGGCGCCTCGCCGCTGCGAGGTCGAGCGCGCGCTTATCTGGCGATCGCGTTCTCCTCGCTCGCGGTCCACGTCGTGCTCGAGTCGATCAGGCAGCCGGTCTGGCCCTTTGACACGGAACCGATGTGGTTCGCTGCGCTGACCAACACGAGCGACGCGGTAGGCTCGCTCGCGCTCTTGCTCGGGTGGGTGAGGCTGCTGCGCGAGCGCGGGCGGCCGTCGGGGATCGTCGGGTTGCTTTGTCTGGCGTTCTTGGGCTGCTGGTTGTTGGACCGGATCGTGACGATCTACCTCGCCAATTTGTCGGTCGACGTGCACATCCTCGACACCTACTTGGTCGTCGGTCAGTCGCACCTCGGCGCCATGGCGGCGCTGGTCCTGGCCATGCCCGCCGCGCTGCTGCACGCCTGGTCCAAGGCTCGCCCCGAGCCACAGCGCGTCGGACCATGGTTGGCCGCTGGCTTGGCCAGCATCGGGGTCCCGCTCTTCGCGATCTTCGCGCTCGTGCTCGGACACCAAGGCATGCCTCGGCGCTACTATGCGTATCTGCCCGAGCTCCAGCCGGCGCATCGCGGCTTGGCGGTCGCCGGGCTCTTGGTCGGGATCGCGTCCTTGCTGTGGGTCTTCGAGCTGGTCCGAGCGCTGGTCACACCCGCCCGCGAGCCTGGTCAGCGCTGAGCGCTCGTGCCATCGTCGCGCCGATGCGCCGCTCGCTCGTGTCCCTCGCGCTGCTCGTCTCGCTCGCGCTCGCCAGCGCCTGCGCCAACAACCCCGCCTACGTCGAGTGGCGCCCAGGGCTGAGCTCGCTCGACTTCAACGGCCTCTACGAGCTGTCGAGCGCCGAGTATTCGAGCTACGCCGAGCGCGGCGACGCCAACCTGCTCTTCGATCGCTACCATGGCGTCGAGGAGCCCGAGGCCGCGCCTGCGATGCAGCAGATCGGCGAGCGCGTGCAGGCTGCGGCGATCGGCACGGCCGACGAGGCCGCGATCGAGTCGTTGTCGAGCAGCGGCACGGTTGGGTTCGTCGACAAAAAGGGCGAGCGCTACGAGCAGACCGTCGAGTGGTTCGCGGCCACGCCCGATCGCACCTACGCGGCCTTGCTCGCGGGCACCCGGCTGGCGGTCGTGATCGATCACGCCTCGACCAGCATCGACATCGGCTCGTTGATCGGGCCCGGGCTCGGCGGCTATCAGTTCACGATGGTGGTCGAGAAGGGTGAGCTGACCGTGTTCGCGCTGCCCGAGCTGGG
>CBFGLP010000368.1:0-1807 GCA_965649595.1 uncultured Myxococcales bacterium
ACGTTGGCGGAGGGTCGCGGGCCGCGGGTGTCTCCGCCGAGGTCGAGGATCCACAGCGAGTCGACGCTTCGGCGCAAAGATTCGCGCATGCGAGCGAATCCGGGTCCGCGCAGAAAGCTCGACGAGGTGACCAACGCGACGATCCCACCACCGCGGGATTGCTCGATTACCTTGTGCAGCGCCCAACACCAAAAATATACATAATCATTATAGAGGTTCTTCGCGTGCACCCACGCGTCGCTGTCGGGACCGGGTAAGAACGCGGCCAGCGGAGCGGTCGAATCGATCGAATCTCCGTAGCGAATCCAACCGCCCCGCCGCGTCGCTAGGCTGTCGGCGCTCGTGTGACGGTCCCAGGGCGGGTTGCCAATGCACACGCGCACTCCGGTGTGCGCGTCGAGCCGCGGCTGCTCGGCGATCGCCAGCGGATCTGCGCAGAGCAACGCGAGACCCTCGGCTGGCATGGCCCCGCCAGCTTCGAGCAAGCGGGCTGCCACGCGGGCGTAGGTGATCGCGTGGGCGCCCGGGAGCAGCTCGAAGCCGACGAGGCGGCGAGCCAGCGAGCTCGCGGTCGCGGCCCGGGCCACCGGATCCGAGCCGGTCCGCGCCAGCGTGTCCTCGACGAGGTGCAGCGGATAGGCCCCGGTGCCGCAGGCTGGATCGATCACCTGCACGCTGGGATCGGCGAAGCCAGCGGCCACGCCCAGCTCGTGCTCGAGCAAGTCCCGGACGATGACCGTCTGCGCGTGGACGAGCTCGATCGGGGTATAGAAGGCGCCGACCTCGTGCCGAAGCCGTGGATCGGCGGCGGCGAGCAGGTGCTCGTAGAGATCGGCGGCGTACGAGCTCGCCGCAACACAGACGTCCTCGAGCTCGCGCAGCGGCTCGCCGAGCTCGTCTTGCAGGCGCGTCAGCGCAGCCAAGGCGCTCGCGAGCGGCCCGACCAGCGAGCCCGACGGGATCTGGTCACGCAACAACAACCCTGCGGTCGCGAGCTCGGACAAGCTCAGGGCGAAGCGCTCGTCATCCAGCTCGGGCGCGACGTCACGACACGCACGCAGACCCGGTCCGGGATCGGCGAGCCGCTCGAGCAGCGCTCCGCGAAGGCGCTCCCGGCTGCGCGCGAGCGCCCGCGCGAGCTTGTGCGGACGTGCCCCGACCTCGTTCAGACAGCCTCGCTCGACAGCCTCGCTCAGAAGACGTCGGCCTCGATCATCTCGATCATCACGGCCTGCGCCGTGTCGCCGGCGCTCATGCCCAGCGACACGCCCTCCTCGTAGTTGTCGTTGAGCCCGGTGTTCCACTCGTCGCTCGGCACGAAGTAACCGAGCGCGTCGCCAGCGTTACCGAGCACGGCCTTGTAGGGCGCCTGCATGACCTCCTTGATCGGCAGGCCGTTGCGGGTCAACGACTCGCCGGGGAACGCGAGGATCTGCACGGTCGTGCCGAGCCGGACGTAGGCGGTCTGAGTGGTCACGAAGTTGCTCAGACCCATCGCCTCGAAGTCGTAGTCGAGGATTCCAAGCTGGCCGGCGAGGTTGAACAGCACGTTGCTGACCTGCATCTCCCAGGACTCGTAGTCCGTGGCGATGCCGAGATCGACCGGCTCGGCGACGTCGATCATCATGATCGCCTGGTCGGCGAGGTAGGTGCCGTAGGCCTCGGCCCGCTCGAAGTCGTCTGCGTACTGGCCATCGGGGATGTTGGGCGAGACGTCGCCGAGGATGCCGTTGAACCACACGACCGGGGCGCTGGTGCTGGCCTCGAGCGCGTCGACGGCGTAGCCGACGTAGTCGCGGCTGAGCTC
>CBFGLP010000369.1:0-1767 GCA_965649595.1 uncultured Myxococcales bacterium
GCGGTCACGCCAGCGCCCGCTGGGCCGAGGTCGATCGCCTCGCCAGCGCTCAAGCGCTGCGGCTCCGCGTCGTCGCGGCGGACCTCGACCACGCCTTCGAGCACCGCCGCTTCGATCCCGACCTCGCCGACCTCGACCACGAACACCGTGCCGATCGCCGTGACCGACCCAGCCGAGGTCTCGACCACGAAGCGCTGCCCGGGCGCGAGCGGATCCAACACGGCGACCAAGCGACCGCTGTCGAGCCGCAGCCGCCGCTCGCTCGACAGCTCGTCGGCGAGCAGCTCGACCTTGGCGCCCGCATCGACGCAGACGAGCGCGAAGGGATCTTGCCAGCGAAGGCACGCTTGGCTGTCGAGCGCCGCTTGCAGGCGCGCGCCCGGGGCCAGCGTCCGACCCGGGGTGATCGCGGGCGTGTCATCGGTCGCGACGCTGCCTGCGATCAGGGTCAGCACTGCCTTCGCGTCCATCGGCCTCGCGGAGCTCGAGTCGGCTTCGCGGTCGACCGCCGCGAGCTCGTCACCCGACTTCGGGCTCTGCTCCGAGGGCTGCTCGCGCTCGGCCGTCGAGGAGCGATCCAGGGCCGCGTCGTCCTGAGCCAACCACCGCGCCGCGAGCACGGCCAAGGTCACACCAGCCGCCAGCGCGAGGGCGCTGGCGAGCCACGTCCGAGCCGCCCGACTCGGCGCGTCCGACTGGGCCGCGCTGCGGTGCTGGTCGAGGATCGAGCCTGCGAGGCGATCGAGATCGCAATCGAGCCGCGGATCGTCGCCGCGCCCTCGCAGCTGCTCGATCGCCGCGCTCCAGAGCTCGCGCTCGCGCCGGGCCGCCGGATGCTCGGCTTCGTAGGCACGCATGAGCTCGCGCTCGCACGCGTCGAGGGGCTCGCCCTCGGCCTCGCGCTCGCACGCGCGAAGGTAGCGATCGTTCGCGGCTTCGCTCTTTGGGGTCTCTCGCTCGCTCATCGCGAGGTCCTCCCGCGGCCGAGGGCAACGACCTCGGCCCGATGGATCAGCTTGCGGATCTGCTCGCGGGCCACCCGGAGCCGGTCCTTCACGGTATTGCGCGACACCCCGGTCAGCTCGGCGATGTCGTCGATCGAATAGTCGAGCACGTGGCGTAAGACCAGCGCCTGGCGGCGCTCGTCGGACAGCGACTCGAGGTACTGCGCGACCTCGCCGGGGATCGCCTCGCGCTGGCTGGGATCATCGTGGGCGACCTCGATCGCGTCGGGCTCGACCGCTCCGTCGACCAGCGAGTGCTGGCGAGCCCGCTTTCGCTGCATCCGCACGGTCGTGCGCACGACGATGCGATCGCACCAGCCCTCCAGCGATCCGGTCCCGCCATAGCTCCCGGCCGAGCGGAGGATCTCGAGCATCGCCGTCTGGGTCGCGTCGTCGGCATCTTCGAGCTTGCGGGTCAGCATGTACGCTCGCCGACGGACTCGGCCCAGCATCCGCTCGACCAGCTCGCGCTCGGCCACCGGATCCCGACTCGCGACCGCTCGCATCAGCGCTTGCTCGGACGCCCAGCGCTTGGTCTCGCTCACCCCTTCGCCCTCGCCCTCGACCCAAGACAGTACCGCCCGCAGCGATGCGCGAGCCTCGGCCCCCACGGCTCGCTCGGACCCCGAAGATCCAGGCAGCGAGTCGCCGTGCAGCGCGTCGGCGGTCTTGGCGGGCGAGAGCACGTCGGTCATGTCGGCGTGGCCTTGGGCCACCGATCCGGGTGGAGGATTTTTATCTCCCCCCGCAGGCGTCGTGCACT
>CBFGLP010000370.1:0-2258 GCA_965649595.1 uncultured Myxococcales bacterium
ACTTGCCGCCGAGCTCGAGCGTGACCGGCACGAGGTTCTCGCTGGCGGCCCGCATGACGAGCCGGCCGACGCTGGTCGAGCCCGTGAACAGGAGGTGGTCGAAGGGCAGACCGGAGAACACCTGCGCGATCTCGGGCCCGCCGGTGACGACCGTGACCTCGTCGGCGGGGAAGGTCTTGCCGATCAATTCGGCGAGCAACGAGGAGGTCTTCGGCGTCAGCTCCGAGGGCTTGATCATCGCCCGATTGCCGGCCGCGAGCGCGGCGACCAAGGGGCCGATCGCCAGGTAGAAGGGGTAGTTCCAAGGCGAGATGATGCCGACGACCCCGAGCGGCTGGAACTCGACCCGCGCCTGCGCGGGCCAAGTCGCCCAGTGGGCCATGCGACGATCGGGCCGCATCCACGAGCGGAGGCTGCGGATCGCGTGATGGATGCCGAACGACGAGGGCAGGATCTCGATCCGACGCGACTCCTCGGGCGAGCGGTTGCCGAAGTCTTCGTTGATCGCGCCGACGATCCGCTCTTCGTTGTCGATCACCAGCCGCAGCAGCCTCTCGAGGTTGGCCTTGCGGTGGGCCAGCGGCGGGGGCCCGGCTTTGAGGAAGGCGTCGCGTTGACGCTGGAGCGTCGTGCGGAGCTGCTCTTCGATGGAGGACGGACTCGACTCTCGCCGCAGGGCTTGCACTGGCATCGACAACCTCACCGCAAAGGGGTGAAACGATGTTTAGTCTAGAGGGTTGCGCGCGTCCCGTCCACCCCTGGAAATCGCCGTTCATTGCCGATTGCGAGCGAGGCGAGGCCGGCGACCAGCTGGATCGCCCCGCACGCCACGAACACCCCCACGAAGCCGTGCTCGAACAGCGTGGGTGCGAGCATCGGACCGAGCACGCGCGGGAGGTTGATCGCCGCCATCGCGACCACGAAGGCGGTGACGGGCAGCGGAGATCGGGCGGCGAGCCAGAGCGCCAGGGCGTGCAGACCGACTAGCAGAGCTGGCTGCAAGAACCCCTCGGCGCCCGCGAGCAGCTGGACCACGAGCACCTGCGACCAGCTCGCTTGCGCGGCGCCGAAGAGCAGATACGCGAGCCCGAGCGCGAGCGAGGCGATCATGGTCGCACGGGCGGCGCCGAAGCGTTGCACCACCGGCCCCCAAGCGAGCGCTCCGAGCACGCCCGCGATCGCACCGATCGGCAACAGCTTGCTCGCGGTCTCGATGTCCCAGCGAAGGTGCGCGAACAAGAACTCGCCCGAGAGCGCCTGGGTCAGGTTGGGGGTCAGCATCACCAGCACGAAGAGCGGCGGGATCGCGAGCAAGCGCGCCCACTCGTTCGGGCGCTTGCTCGCGCGGGCGAGCGGCTGATCCCGGGCGCGCACCGGACGACCCCGCGCCCACAAGAGCGCGACTGGGAGCAGCGCCACGCCGGCCAACCAAGGCACGGTCGCACGCAGGCCCGCGCCCATGCCCTCGCGGCCGATGACCCCACCGATCAACAAAGGAACGATGACCCCGCCTCCGACCACGTGCCCGAGCCCCATCGCCGCGGCGGTCCACGAGCGTTGGTTTCCGAGCAGATCGAGCGCGAGGGCGTCGACCAGCGCGTCTTGGGTCGCGAGCGCGAGGTTGAGCACCACCCAGCCCAACCCGACCAGGAGCACCGAGCTGGGCAACCCTCCTTCACCGTCGAGCCAGACTCGCGCGAGCGTGGCCATCGCGATCGCGGCGGCGAGCTGCAGCCCGGTCAGCACGCACGCACGCACGCGCAGCGGCCAGCTCGGTCCGAGGTCGAGCAGCAGGCCCAGCACGACCTTGAGCACCCAGGGGACCGCACCGCTGGCGAGCACGCCGACTTGGGTCTCGAGCGGAACGCCGAGCTGGGCGAGGATGCCGAGCATCAGGGCGCCGAGCGCCGCGACGATGCCTTGCAGCAGATACGCGCCGCCGATCACCGCGAGCGGTCGCCAGCTGGCGAGCTGGGGCGTGGCGGCTCTCTCGGATGCGCTGGCGTCCGACACCCGCGCAGCTTACCAGCCGAGCGAGGCTCGCAGGTAGCCATCGGCTACTACGACCGGGCGGATTGCTCCTCTAGCCTCGGTGATCGCATGGCGGATCACGTAGCAGTCTCGCCCCCCAAGCTCGTCGACGCACGAGCCCACGCCGCAGAGCGATCGCAGCCGGCCGACGTGGCCCAGCGAGTCAGCGACCCCCGCGTCGACCGACTCGCGGCGCTACAGCACGAGCTCGATGGCTCGCCTCGCGT
>CBFGLP010000371.1:0-2656 GCA_965649595.1 uncultured Myxococcales bacterium
GTGAGCTTCGTCGGCTCGACCAAGGTCGCGCGCGCCGTGTATGCGCGGGCCTGTGCGACGGGCAAGCGCGCGCTGTGCCTGGGCGGGGCCAAGAACCACCTGATCGTGGTGCCCGACGCCGATATCGAGCTGACCGCCGACAACATCGTCGTCTCGTTCACCGGCTGCTCCGGCCAGCGCTGCATGGCCGCCGCCAACCTGATCGCCGTCGGCGACGTCGAGCCGATCATCCAGGCGATCGTCGAGCGAGCCGCCAAGCTGGTGCCGGGCGTCGACCACGGGCCGATCATCAACGAGGCTGGTGTCGAGCGGATCCGCAGCTACATCGAGGGGGCCGTGTCGGGGGGCGCCAAGCTGCTCGTCGACGGCCGCAACTGTCGAGTCGGGGCTCCGCACCCGAGTGGGCAGGCCGACGAGGGCGGCTACTGGGTCGGCGCGACCGTGATCGACCAGGTGACCCCCGACATGCCGGCCGCCCGTGACGAGATCTTCGGGCCGGTGCTCAGCATCATCCGCGTGCCCAACCTCGAGGCCGCGATCGCGATCGAGAACCAGAACCCCTACGGCAACGCGGCCGCCATCTACACCACGTCCGGCCACGTCGCCCGCGAGGTGATCGGTCGGGTCGAGGCGGGCATGTGCGGGATCAACATCGGCGTCCCGGTCCCCCGCGAGCCCTTCGGGTTCGGCGGCTGGAACGACTCGAAGTTCGGCCACGGCAACATCACCGGCTGGGACGGGTTCAGGTTCTGGACGCGCCCGCGCAAGATCTCGACCAAGTGGGCGCTCCAGAAGGACACTACCTGGATGTCTTGAGCGATCAGCAGCTCAGCGAGGCCAGCGAGAAGCCTTGGCAGTGACCGCCGCGATCTCGGCGTCGCTCGGACGTTGCGGATCATGCCACCAGGCGTCGAACGCCGTGGTCCCGTAGCTATCGCCCTCTTTCAGGCCTTCGAGCCAGCGCGGGTCGGTCATCCGCGCTCGCACTACGAATTCGTGCCGCGGAGAGCTGTCGGACTCGTAACCGTCCCACCAGGCCCGCTCGTCGTCGATGATGTTGCTGCGCTCGATCAGCTCGGTCGACGCGATGAACTTGCCGACGTGCTGCTCGTGGAACGACTGTTCCCAGAGCGGCGGCTGGCCGCCGACGGCGGCGGCCAGCGCCTGCTGCAAGGGCTTGGACTTGTCGTAGGGCATGCCGTCCTCGATCGCCATCAGGACGAACGAGCGGGACACGGCGAAGTCGTTGAGGCCGCCGGCCGTGCCGGTCGTGCAGCGCAGCTCGATGGTGTCGCCCTCGATCGCGCGAACATGGACTTTGAACGTGTCACTCGACATCTCCGGCACGATAGCGGCTGTCGTCCTGCCACGTCACCCGCTACCATGGCTCGGCCATGACGATGACCAGCGAGCAGATGATCCAAGCCTGCCTGAACCACACGATGTTCTCGTGGTCGGCGACCGGCAAGGTCGACCCACTGCCGATCGCCAAGGCCGAGGGCGTCTACCTCTACACGCCCGAGGGCAAGCGGCTGCTCGACTTCAACAGCCAGCTGATGTCCGTCAACATCGGCCACGCGCACCCCAAGGTGGTCGCGGCAATGAAGGAGGCGGCCGACGGGGTGCTCTACGTGTACCCGGGCACCGCGACCGAGGCTCGCGCGAAGCTGTCCACGCGCTTGGCCGAGCTGTGCCCCGGCGACATCGACACCTTCTTTTTCACGCTCGGTGGTGCCGAGGCGAACGAGAACGCGATCCGAGCCGCGCGCTTCTTCACCGGCCGACAGAAGATCCTGTCGAGCTACCGCAGCTATCACGGCGCGACCGCGGGGGCGATCCAGCTGACCGGCGATCCGCGGCGGATCCCCAACGAGCCCGGCGGCCCCGGCTACGTCCACGTGATGCCGCCCTGGCCCTACCTCTACTCGTTCGGTAGCAGCGAGGCCGAGATCACCCGCAATCACCTGCGCTACCTCGAGGAGGTGATCATGTACGAAGGCCCGCAGACGATCGCGGCGATGTTTGTCGAGACCGTGGTCGGGACCAACGGCATCCTGCCGCCGCCGGCCGGGTGGTTGCAGGGCCTGCGGGCGCTGCTCGATCGCCACGGGATCCTGCTGGTCTGCGACGAGGTCATGTGCGGGTTCGGGCGCACCGGCAAGCTGTTCGCCTGCGAGCACTACGACGTCGTCCCCGACATCCTCACGATGGCCAAGGGCCTGACCAGCTCGTACGTGCCGCTCGGGGCGATGGGCGTACGCCAGAAGATCGCCGACTACTTCAAGGACCACGTGTTCTCGGGCGGCCTCACCTATAACGCGCACCCCTTCGCGTGCGCCGTCGCGCTCGCGGCCGTCGACGTGCTGGTCGAGGAGGGCATGGTCGAGAACGCCGCGCGGCTCGAGTCGGTCATGCGCCACCACATGCAGCAGCTCCGGGAGAAGCACCCCTCGGTGCGGACCTTCCGGTGCATCGGCCTGTTCGGGATCGTCGAGCTGCGCAAGAACGTCAGCGGCGAGCCGCTCGCGCCCTATGGTGGCTCGCACCCGGCGATGGCGAAGCTCGGCAAGTTCTTCCGCGACGAGGGGCTGTTCACCTTCACGGGCTCGGCCAGCTTCATGTGCAACCCGCCGCTGTGCATCACCGAGGAGCAGCT
>CBFGLP010000372.1:0-1989 GCA_965649595.1 uncultured Myxococcales bacterium
CGTCGACGGAAGAGGGTGAAGGAGAGTCGACCGGGGAGTCGTCGACGGAAGAAGGTGAAGGAGAGTCGACCGGGGAGTCGTCGACCGGCCCAGTCTTCACCTGTGGTGATCTCGAGGCCGACTACGAGGGCCTCGTCTCGATGAGCCAGTGCGACGTCGACAGCGACTGCAAGATCGTCGAGGGGCATTGCGGGGTCGGAATCGGCGGCTGCTACCACGCGGTCAATCAATCCGTCGATCCGAACGATCTCGCCGAGCTCGCCCAGCTCTACGTCGAGCTGGACTGTACGTCGCTCATTTGCGACTGCCCGGAGACACCGGCCAGTGCGCTCTGCGTCGAAGGCACCTGCGAGCCGCTGTTCTGATCGGAGCCGGTCGCCAAACAGAGCGAGGGTCCTCGATGATGTCGAGGGCCCTCGTTTCGCTGCGCGGGTCTTTTGTGTATTCGGCGCACCATCACCGGTCGGTGGCGGATATCCTGAATGGATCTGCGCGGAATTTTTCGTCGGCTCTCGTGACGAAGGTGCTGCGAGCCGGACAATCACGAGCACGCAACGATGTTCGCCGCTTCCATTCGAACAGAGCAAGCACGATGAACAAACGACAGAGTGTGTCCCTCATGGTGGTCCTGGTCCTGACGAGCGGCTCGATGGTCGCGTGCGATGGGGTCGACGAATTCGAGGATTCGAGCCTGCGAGCGAGCGAGGAGGGGCTCGAATTCGCCTCGTGGCCGCCCCCCGAGCTCGCGGACGTCGAGGAGTTCAGGGCCGGGGCCGTCCCACCGGATGTCGCGCTTCCGACCGGGAAGGTCTCTCCGACCGATGAGCTGGTCATCGGCTGGAATCGCTGGGCCCTCGCGCTCCCTTGGTTCGAGGGGCCAATCGGCGACAAAACCGGAGAGAAGTGCGGGATGGGCCAGGAGGGGCCGGTGTGGTACTTGGCCGGGACCGGTGGGGGGCCCGTCACCCGCGAATGCGACGTTCCGGTTGGCAAGCAGCTGTTCTTCCCCTTGGTCAATCGCATGAGCCTCTTTCCGCCCGAGTACTTCCCGACCGAGGCGTCGATCGTGAAGCGGATCGCGGAATACACTACGTGGTGGTATAATCACCAATATAGCAACACCTGCTCGCTGACCCTCCGAATCGACGGCCAAGAGGTGCTCCCCGGGTTCTCCGAGCTCGATGATGAGCTCTACATTCGAATCCTCGAGCCCTTCGAGGTCGACGTCAACCCGGCGCACTGGGCCCCCGCCTATTTCGACGGCGGCATCATGCCAGCGACCACCGACGGCCACTATGCGCTGATCCAGCCGCTGACGCCCGGCGATCACGTGCTCGAGTTCGGCGGTAGCATATGCGGGGCTTACCCCTTCCAGACCTCCGCGACCTATCTGTTGCACGTGGAGTGAGAAGCCGCGGCTCCGGGAGCCGATTCGCCAAAACGAAGAGGGCCCGCGGTCGACGACCGCGAGCCCTCTCGTGTGCGCTCGACTCCGCAGAGTCGAGCCGGCTGGATCACATGTCCATGCCGCCCATGCCACCGCCGCCGGCCGGCGCCGCAGCTTCCTTCTTGGGAAGCTCGGCGATCATCGCCTCGGTGGTCAGCATCATGCCCGCGACCGAGGCCGCGTGCTGCAGGGCGGTGCGCACGACCTTGGTCGGGTCGATCACGCCCTGGGCGACCAGGTCGCCGTACTGCTGAAGGCGGGCGTTGAAGCCGAAGCCACCCTCGCCCTCGAGCACCTTGTTGACGACCACGCTCGGCTCACCACCGGCGTTGGCGACGATCTGACGCAGCGGCTCCTCGATCGACCGACGGACGATCGCGACGCCGACCTGCTGCTCGGCGCTCTCGGCCTTGAGGTCGATCAGCGCCTTGGTCGAGCGAAGCAGGGCCACGCCACCACCGGGGACGATGCCCTCCTCGACGGCCGCACGGGTCGCGTGCAGGGCGTCCTCGACGCGGGCCTTCTTCTCCTTCATCTCGACC
>CBFGLP010000373.1:0-2476 GCA_965649595.1 uncultured Myxococcales bacterium
GAACCTGGACTGGTACGCGGAGACGCGGCGCTACCGGCAGGACCGGGACGGGGCGGTGCGCAGTGCTGGAGCACGTGGACCCGCTGGGCGGGCGAGGGCTCGGTCCGAAGGGCTGACTCGGAGGGTCAGCGCTCGGAGGGCGGGGCGAACTAGCGGCTGACGAGGCGCTGAGCGGACCGCGATGACCGCCAGCGAGTACCTCGCCGGGGAGCGCGAGCAGCCCGAGCGACAGGAGTACTGCCGCAGCGAGGTGTTCGCGATGGCCGGCGGCAGCCCGCGGCACAACGCGCTCTCGGCCGCGATCATCCGTGATCTCGGCGCGGCGGTGCGCGGGAGCGGCTGCCGCGTGCTCGCGCAGCACCGAAGCCTATGATCGCGGGGATAAGTGGGCTGCTTATCGACGGATCGTCTCGCTTCACGAATACGTGTTAGTCTCGCAGGCGCTGGCGAGGATCGAGAGGTTTTGGCGCGAGGACGGGGGCTGGCATTACGAGGCTATCGAAGCCGGCGGTCGGCTCGTGCTCGATGGCGGATTCGAGCTCGCCGTCGATGCGCTTTACGAGGGCGTGCTCGAGCTACCCGGTGAGTGAGCTCCGACAATTGTTGCGCGGGGGGCCTTATCCAAAATCAGAACGGCCAATAGGCGAGTAACAATCGCCGATATTTGATTTTGTTGATCTCTCCATTCGTGTCGACTTCGATGATGCTCGAGTGCACCAACGTGCCCTCGAGACCATTCGCGGTGCGGCGCACGCCGAGCTCCAACTCCTCACCGAGTCCACCCGTCTGCGTCGCTGGCCACGTTTCGTACACCTCGACATGCAGCCACGCTGCGCTTGCCCCCTCTGCGAGGACCAGCGCGTCGGCACGTTCGGGGACCTCGGCGAAGGGGAGCACGTTGACATACCAAAGCTGCATCTGGTCGAGCATCAGATAGCCTTCGGTGGTGGTCAGCCGTGTCATCAAATTGATCTCGGCGGTCGTGCGGCATTGTGCGTCGCGGGTCAATCGGTAGGTGTCCTCGCCAAATGTGAGCTCCCAGCTCAGTGTCGTCTCCGTAAAGCCGCTTGCGTCTTCGTCGAGCCAACCGAGGGGGGAGCTGCCGCTGCCTGGGAGCCGATGAATCCATTCGTCGAGGGTTTCGAAGCCTGTCGGCGCTGCCTCATCGAGATTGACGACGATGTCGAGCGGCTCGCATGCGTCATCCTCATCCTCGGCGGATTCCGTGACGCACGTGGACACCATCAGGGGGAGGGCGAGCGGCGACGCCGTGATGAACGATCGAATCGCCATCAGAGCATCCCCGGGTGCACGTCGACGAGGGGACCATTGGGGTCGTTTAGCGGCAGCGCGACCATGCGTCGCCGGGAGACCGTTGTCGAATCTCCAACCTGTTTTACCGTTGCATATTCGCCAATGTAGTGGGGTGCAATCTCTCCCGCGATCTGGTCAGAAGGCAAGATGTATCCGATGTAACCAGCCAGATCGACGTCGTCGACTCCCAACTCGGTGATCAGGCGGCTTCGGAGCAGCGCGTGGGCTTCATCGCTCGTTATCGGGGGCGATGTTGTTGCTTGGGCTCGCTCGTATCGCACTTCGTTGACCGAGAAGTGGCGACACTGGCCGGACTGACCGGCTACACCGATCCGAAGGTCCATGCTTCGCAGCGGTAGACCGTCGAGTGACGGGGCAAAGACGAAGTCGTACTGTTGGACCCACGTGACGCCTCGGAGTCGCGTCATTCGTTTGTTCTTCTGCACCGGTTCGGGGGCAAACACCCTACTCGGCAGCACACCCCTGGTGGCGAGCTCGTCGGCGCAACGCCGTGCAGCCGCGAGCGCGCCTGCCTCTCCAACCCCAAGCACTGCTGCCGTGGGGTTCTCCGGATCCATCGTGGGGGGATCACGGTCGGTGATGTCCATGAGCGAGAGCGTCAATGTATCTGTGGCCGGGAGATATGTGACAAAGAAAACGTGTCCCCCAATCTCCAACGTGGCTGCTCCGCGCTTTGTTGGAGCAGCCTTCGCCGCGGTCTCCCAGTAATCGAGATCGACGACGGCCTCGAGAGCATCGACGGATTCGATATACTCATCCCCGGTGAGGACCACCGCGAGCGTGCGAGCTCGATCCAATACCGAGAACGCGGATCGAGTCGGTCGCCATACTCGATAGACGTATGTTTGGGAGCTGCGTAGATCGCCTGTGTCGGCAAACGCAGTCGTCATTGTGGGGTTGTGGCGGTCGTCGTCGCCAGCGCCCGTATCAGAACAGCCGGTGGTGAATGCCAACGAGAGCGCGATGATCAACCGGAAGGATTGAGTGGTCATGGCGTACGCGTTTACACCCATCGGGTGGTGCGAGGCCCTAATTTGGATGCAGGGCCAACGCACGGGAAGTCTTTCCCGATCATGAAGAGCGCGCCCTATTCGGACAGTGGCTCCCCGGGGAGCCACTGTTCGAGGAGGGAGCGCTCTCC
>CBFGLP010000374.1:0-3997 GCA_965649595.1 uncultured Myxococcales bacterium
TCGAGCGCTTCCGCAACGAGGCCCGCGCCGCCGCGAGCCTCGAGAGCCCGCACATCGTCAAGATCTTCAACTGGGGCGAGCTCGACGACGGGACGCTCTTCATGGCGATGGAGTACCTGCCCGGGCACACGCTGTCCGAGCTGCTGCGCAAGCACCGAGTGCTCGACCCAGCGCTGGCCGTGCACGTGGCCACGCAGGTCTGCGCGGCGCTGGTCGACGCGCACGCGGCTGGCATCGTCCATCGTGATCTCAAGCCCTCCAACATCATGCTGATCGAGCGCAGCGGCGATCCGCACTTCGCCAAGGTGCTCGACTTCGGCGTCGCCAAGCTCGAGGGCTCGGACATCACCCGCAGCGGCGCGCTGTTCGGCACGCCCCAGTACATGTCGCCCGAGCAGCTCCAGGCGACCAACGTCGACGGTCGCAGCGATCTCTACGCGCTCGGGGTGATCCTCTACGAGATGCTGACGGGCAGCCTGCCCTTCACCGCTCCGACGGCGATCGGGTTCATCACCCAGCACCTGCACAAGGACCCGCCCGCGCTGCCCAAGCCGATCCCGCGGGCGCTCGCGCGGGTGGTCATGAACCTGCTCGCCAAGGATCCCGCCGAGCGACCGCGCAACGCCTCGACGGTGGCTCGCCAGCTCGAAGAGGCGCTGCGTGGCCGCGCCCCCCGAGCGACCCGGCATCAGCAGCGACGAGCGCTCCGGAGCGCGACCACGATCCTCGGCGCGTCGCTGGCACTCGCGACGCTGAGCCTGGGCGGGTGGTGGATTTGGTGGCAGCAGGTCGAGACCGAGCGACAGCTGCAAGCCGAGCGCGAGCGCAGTGAAGGCCTCGAGCGCGAGCTCGTCGAGTCCGAGCGCGCGCTCAGGGCCCGCGAGGAGGCCCGCGCCGCAGCCAAGAACGCGCGCCAGGCGGGTCAGCAGGCCAAGCACCAGTTGGTCGTCCGGGGCCCAACCCCGATCAAGTCCGCGGGTGTCAAGCTCAACCCCGAGACTCGTCGCCTCTACGGCCTCTCGCGCGCCGAGCTCGAGCGGGAGCTCGAGCGCTTGTTCGCCAGCATCAAGCTGCAGCCCTCGGAGGTCGAGGAGCGCTGGATCGACTACCGCAAGCTCGAAGCCCAGCTGCCCGAGGCCGAGCGCGACGACGCCTTGCGCGAGCACCTCGTGACCACGATCGGGGTCTATCGCAACTTCGAGCGCCTGCGGCCCGGCGATCTGCTCTCGCTCGTCAAGCTCGAGCAGGTGTTCCGCAGCATGGACACGCTCGAGCCGCTCACGTCCGAGCAGCGCGAGGAGATCCTGGCCGCGAGCCGGACCGAGCTCGAGAAGGACGCGTCGCTCTCGGCGGTCGATCGCGCGTTCCTCCAGCGCCTCGCGCTCGCCGACTTGATCCGCAAGTACGCCGCCGACTCGCGGATCATCGACCAGCCGCGCGAGCCGATCAGCAAGCCCGCGCCAGCGCCCCAGGGGCCGAGCGGGCTGCCCGAGCCTCCACCCGTCCCCGATAAGCCGTTCGAGGCCGATCCCCGAGGATCCTCACCACTCCCGAGTCCAGTCGACGACCCGACCAACGCCAGCGCAACGAGTGCAGCCGAGTCTGCGAGCGCCGGTGAATCGGACAAACCCGATCCTCCCGACATCGAAGACAGCTTGCCCTCGGTCGAAGGTTGAGTCCGGGCACCGCTCGAATCCCCGCTTCACGCACGTAAGCAGGTTTGCGTCGCGCCCGTTCGCCGCACCACGCCGCGCTAGCCTCGCGGCGGCGAACACCATGCGCAAGCCAGCGATCCCCACCACGCTCCTCTCCCTCGTCCTCCTCGCTTCGGCGGGCTGTGCCGGGCGACAACCCAGGCCCACCGTCGATCAGCTCGAGCTCGACACGGTGGTGCTCTACCGCAACGGCATCGGCTACTTCGAGCGGCACGGCAAGGTCGACGAGGACGTCCTGCGGCTGAAGGTCCGCAAGGATCAAGTCAACGATCTGCTCAAGAGCCTCACCGTCGTCGACGAGGAGGGCAAGGCGGTCAGCGTGTCGATGCCGCTCGATCCGGCCTCGTGGGCCAACGCCGCGATGGCCACGCTCGCGCCCGGCCAAGGCTCGCTCGCCGAGGTGCTCGACGCGCTACGGGGCACCGAGATCAGCGTGCACACGCACGGCGGTCGGGTGATCCGCGGGCGGATCGTGATGATCGAGCGCAGCGTCAACGAGCCGGATCCAGCGCTGGCCGAGCGCGGCAGCATGCCGATCCCGGTGCCCGAGAGCCTCGACTGGAAGCTGACCGTGATCGCTGGCGGGCGCATGCAGGTCGTGCGGCTCTCGAAGGTCAAGGGCATCACCTTGCATGACGGCGACCTCGCGATGCAGCTCGATCGCAGCCTCGACGCCTCGGCTGGCGAGGGCATGTTCGAGCAGGTGGAGGTCGAGGTCCGGCTGACTGGCGCGCGCACGCACTCGCTGACGATCAGCTACGTGGTCGCGGCGCCGATGTGGAAGCCGACCTACCGGGTCGTGCTGCCCGAGAAGGGCGGCAAGGCGCTGCTGCAGGGCTGGGCGGTCGTCGACAACATCAGCGGCGAGGACTGGCAGGACATCAGCCTCTCGCTCACCTCCGGGGCTCCGATCGCGTTCCGCTACGACCTTCACACGCCGCGCGACGTTTACCGCAGCGACCTGACCGAGAGCGGGGTCGACAAGCAAGCCGCGGTCGCGTTCGGCGAGACCAGCTGGGCCGAGCCCGAGCCCGTCCCGGAGATGGAGATCGCCGAGGAGAAGGCCGCCGAGGCCTACGACTACGACGAGTACATGGCCGAGGGTGACTGGGCCGAGGCCGAGCGCAGCGGCGCGGCGTCAGGGTTTGCGGGCGGGGCCAAGCGCGACGAGGCCAGGGGCAAGAG
Organism: uncultured Myxococcales bacterium; assembly: GCA_965649595.1. Lineage (GTDB taxonomy): Bacteria > Myxococcota_A > Polyangia > Nannocystales > Nannocystaceae > Plesiocystis. The sequence goes on from CBFGLP010000374.1 coordinate 2,901, forward strand.
CAAGGACAAGAAGAACGCCCCGGCGAAGCCAGCCTCTCGCCCCGGTGGTGTGGCGGGCAACGCTGCGGCCCCGACCATGCCCATCGAGCAGCAGCTCAACCAGGGCCCGAGCCTCGACATGGAGTCGCTGCGGCGCAGCACGATGGCCTCGGCTCGCTCGCAGCGGATCTCCGGGCTCACGCGCATCGATCTCGACACCCCGGTCACCGTGCCCGATGGCACCTCGACGATGGTCGCGCTGATCAACGAGTCGATCGATGCCGAGGAGACCTTCCTGTTCAAGCCGGGCGGCGGTGGCTACGGCTACGAGGCCAACCCCTATCGGGTGGTCCGCTTCCACAACTCGAGCGAGTACGTGCTCGAGCCGGGGCCGATCTCGATCTACTCGGGCGGCTCGTTCGTCGGCGAGGGCTTGTCCGAGGCCGTCGGAGCCGGGACCTCCGTGACGATTCCCTTCGCGGTCGAGCCAGGCATCATGGTCACCTCGGCCAAGCAGTACACCGGTCAGGAGATGAAGCTGACCCGGATCGTCCGTGGCGTGCTCGAGGTCGAGAGCTTCTATCAAACGACCACCACCTACGACGTCCGCGGCCCGGCCCGCGACACGGACTGGAAGGTGCTGATCCGCCACCCCCGCTCGGGCGACAACTACGAGCTGGCCAAGCGGCCCGAGGGCACCGAGGACCTCGAGGGCGCGTGGCTGGTGCCGCTCTTCGTGAAGGCCAAGTCGACCAGCGGCAAGCTCGAGCTGGTCGAGCAGACGCCCTCGACGCTGACGCTGGCGATCTGGGATCAGCAAGCGACCGATCTGCTGGTCAAGTTCCTCGAGGCGCCCAACCTGCCCGCCGACGCGCGGACCAAGCTGCAGCCGGTCATCGACCTGCGCCGCGAGATCGGCAAGATCGACACCGAGGTCGACGGCCTGCGTCGGCAGCAGTACGAGCTCGAGGAGCGGGCCGACCAGACCCGCCAGAACCTCGAGGCGATCAAGAAGGACCCCAAGGCCGGTGACCTGCGCACGAAGTTGAACAAGCGGCTCGACGAGTTCTCCAGCGAGGCCGACGCGATCGGGCGCAAGATCGTCGAGCTCGAGAGCA